>PBAG01000026.1 GCA_002715885.1 Flavobacteriales bacterium
ACGCCTTCTTTACCTTTATAATTTCATTTGGAAATGAGATTCTAATACTTAAGTTATTGCCAAAACCTCCAACTTCTGATGCATTTTTACAAGACTTAATAGCAGAAACTTTCAAAGCCTCAGATAAAGCTTTTGAAATATCATAATTTGTATTTGGCTTATCAGTATTTATTTTTTTTTGGGCTGAGATAGACATATTTTTTAGTATATCTAATTGAGCAAAAACTTTTTTAGAGCATATAATTTGTAAAAAAAATAAACAAAAAATTGAATATCGAAAGATCATAAACTAGATTTTTATAAGCCTTCCGTTTAAGTATCTGACCTCTTTCACATTACTATTTGAATCAATCAAAATTCCTTTACCATGTCTTAAATTTTTTTTGAAAGAGCCAATATAGGTTTTCCCAGATTTATATTTAAAGGTTCCATGACCGTGCATATTTCCATTTGAGAATGAACCTGTATAAGAATTTCCATTTACATAATAGTAGGTTCCTTGGCCGTGCATCTGACCATTCAAGAAGTAACCGACATACTTATCCCCGTGCGACCATGACCTATTGTCTGTATCTCCATTAAACCAAATGTAAGTGCCAAATCCATTATTACAGTCACCATCTTCGCATCCAGCATATGAATTANATGNAATTNTTAAAAAAATTATGAGTANATAAGGCATTATAAANTTTTATCAAAACTAAATAAAAATACATAACNGCTAAAGAAAAGTTAAAAGATAAATGATTANAAAACTTATTTATTAAAAAAGAATTTAGAGTAGAAGAAGTGCAGTTTATTTTATTTATTATATAAATTTTTATTAGTTTTTACGCGTTTTTATGCGTTTTTGTGCGTTTTTATGCATTTTTATGTGTTTTTTTGTGTTAATTACGATTTTTTGTAAATATTTTATAAATTTTTACTAAATAAGGCCATAAAATTTAGAGATTAANTTTATTTAATGCAAAAAAATTNAATTTTTAAGTAAAAAAGAGTGATTTTTCGCAAAAAAATGTGCTTTTTAAGACATTTTTAACATTTTTGACATAATTTCGTCCGAATCCCATTTTTCATAAATATTGGGGATGTTCATTATTTTTGACATCAATTTTTCTTGTCTCATACCTATTTCCCAAGCTTCTGAATAAGGTATATTAGTAAACGAAACCATACTGTAAAGAGGAACCCACTTATCAGGATATTTTTGCGAAAATTTTTGTTCTATTTTTTTCTGTAAAAGAAAATCTGGGTCTGCAGTTTTGTCACGCATAACTATAAAATTATGTAAAGAAAGATCTTGTAATCCATCACCATTAGGCTTTCTATTTTTTGAATATTTTTTTAAAATATTATTCATATCACTTTCCTTGTCAAGTAATTCATCTAAAACCCTGCAATCCTCAAAGCTTGCGTTCATGCCCTGACCATAAAAAGGAACAGTTGCATGAGCTGCATCACCAATCAGCACACAATAGTTCTTGAGATGCCAGGGGTAACATTTAAAAATTCCCATAGATGAAGTAGGATTATTAAAGAACTGATCCACCAAATCAGGAGTTAATTTTGCAAAATCATTAAACACCCTATTAAAAAATCCTTTGACTTTTTTTGGTGTGTCTAAGTCTTCAAATGAATCCTTTCCTTCATATGGTGAAAAAAGAGTACATGTATAACTTCCGTCCAAATTTGGCAAAGCAATAAGCATATAGCTTCCGCGTGGCCAAATATGCAAGGCGTTTTTCTCAATTTTATGAGTTCCGTCAGGATTTGCAGGAATCAACAATTCCTTATAACCATGCTCAATGTAGTTTTGGGAAAACTGAAAACGATCTTGTCGCATCATTTTATCTCTAACTGCTGAATATGCACCATCAGCCCCGACAACTAAATCACAACTTATTGTTAATTCTCGATTAGAATTATTATCCAAAAGAGTTAGCTCAGGTCTATCTATGGAAATATCTAAACACCTATGATTAAAAAATATTTTTGCTCCCCTTGCCTCAGCAAGATTCATTAATAAAACATTTAATTCTCCCCTAGGAACTGAATATATAGCCTGATCTTTATTACCATAATATTGATCCGTTAAGTTTCCATCTAAATCATGCATAACCCTCTTGGGCATAGGGATAGCAATGTGCCTAACTTCTTTATCTACACCAACCTTTTCTAAGGCAGTCCATCCTCTTTTAGATAAAGCCAAATTAATTGATCTACCAGCGGACAATTTAGTTTTTCTCATATCTGATCTGCGTTCGTATACACTTACATCATAACCACGCTTAAGCATATACATAGCGCATAATGAACCAGCCAGGCCCGCACCAACTATTATTACATTTTTTTTCATTTATATTATGTCTTCTAAAATTTTATAAAAATTAAACACATCTAAGAAGCTATTATACAATGGAACAGGAGCAACACGGATTACATCTGGTTCTCTCCAATCAGCAATTACACCTTTACTAGTAATTTGATCAAATAAGTTTTTATTTCCATCTTTAACACTTAAAGATATTTGACAACCTCTTTGCTCTGGAGTTATAATGTTTATACGATCAGTTTTAATCTGATTTAATAAAAAAACAAGATAGGAAGTTAATTTTTTTGACTTGGCAATTAAAGAAGGCATTCCGACTTCATCAAAAATTGAAAGAGATGCCCTAACAGCAGCAAGTGATAATATTGGTGGATTACTTAGCTGCCAGCCTTCAGCAGTTTTAATTGGCGCAAATTCATCTGGCATTTTAAATCTACTTTCTTTATCGTGCCCCCACCATCCAGCAAACCTTTGCAAATCTTTATCGTGATGTTTTTCATGCACAAAAACTCCTGCAACCGACCCAGGACCTGAATTTAAATATTTATAAGAGCACCATACAGCAAAATCAACACCCCAATCATGCAGAGAAAGATGTATATTGCCTATNGCGTGAGCTAAATCAAATCCCACAAAAATATTATGCTTGTGTGCCTCTTTTGTAATTTTATCCATTTCAAAAGCCTGACCTGTATAGTAATTTACACCACCTAGCATAAGTAATGCCACATTATCTCCATTATTTCTTATTTCAGTTAAAATGTCTTCAGTTCGTAAAGCAAATTCTCCGGTTCTAGGTCTTAATTTTATTAAACACTCTGAAGGGTCAAGCCCATGATGTTTTAAATGAGATTCAACAGCGTAGATGTCAGAAGGAAAAGCATCAGACTCAATAATTATTTTATTTTTTAATTTTTGAGGTCTAAAAAATGAAACCATCATTAAATGTAAATTAACTGAAAGAGTGTTCATAGCAACTACTTCATTAACTTTCGATCCTACAATTTTAGAATAACTTTCAGAAAGGAATTCATGATATGGAAGCCATGGGTTAGTTGCATGAAAATGCCCCTCAACTCCTAATTTTTTCCAATCTTCTAATTCCTGTTTGACAAAGTCCTCTGTATGTTTCGATTGTAATCCCAAGGAATTACCACATAAATAAATATACTTTTCTCCATTCTCTCTTTTTGGGAAATAAAATTTTTCCTGCATAAAAGAAATAGAATCTTGCTTATCAAGTTCTAATGCAAACGCTAAAGAATTATCAAATTTCATCTAGTTTAAATATTAATGGGCGACTTGGAGCGGCATCAGAAACAAATGAAGGGATTTGCAGATTTAATAAATAATGACCGTCAATTATTTTTTCATCAACATATATCATTTCACTAATAGTGTAATTAATTGTTTTCTGATTAAGCTTTTTCTCTTCAGTATTCCAAAAGATATTATGACAACTTAAAATTCCATCATCAAATAATCTATCAACCGACGGNGTGTCAACAAGTAAATGTTTTACTCCAAGACCCCTAACGTATTTCATCGCTTCAATAGTAAAGAAAGGAGGAGGTGTCTTCATGTAATCTGCTGACATTTTATCTATTGTATTTGGCAATGTTCTAACAATTAAGCCTTCTAGAAACAAATTTGATACACCTTTTAATTTTTCCTCTAACATTTTTTTAGTTATTACTAAGTCTTCTGAATCTAATTTAGGGATATAGCTTTCCTGACAAGTTACGGGCCTAACAGTTATCAATGTACTGACGAAAAAAGCGTCTTTCAGACACTGACTGAGAGATATTCTTTCCTTTGTTATGTGACCAATACATTCAGTATGTGTNCCATTACAATGAGGAGTTATTTTATAGGTTTCAAAATTACAGGGCCCATCTTTTCTCGTGTCACCATAAAAATTTCCATCATTATATGCTTTAGAACTTGCCTTTTCCACACCATAAGTATTTGGTTGTGAACCATTAAAGTTTATTGGAATCGATAGGTCATAAAATTTAGTAAAATTTAAGCTATATGACTTACTTTCAATTCTTAACTCTGTTTTCATCTAATTAGATCGCCTTCTTGCATATTTAACCACGTTAATACATTTTTATTCCAAATATCCTTACCTTCTTCATCGCTAATAACTCCGATTTCAATAGCATAGTCTAAAACTCTACCTGGATATGAGGTCCCCACCCCTTCAATTTCACCAAGAGGAAATGGATCATCCAAACCCATAACTAACTGACTCGCTCCTACTCTTTTTTTAAGTAGATCAAGAGTATGAGAATCATGAACTAAAGTGTCAAAAAATAAATTTTTATGACCTAGTGTTTTTCTAGGGTCTTCTAGTTGTTCAAATATGTCAGGGCGTCCATCATATCCTTGTATTCGTCGACCATAATTTGCAATACCAAGCATGCCCCCATGAGCAAAACACGTTCTTAAATTTGGGTATTTATTTGGTAAATTTCTTAAGGTAAAAAGGTGGAGTGTGTCCGCACATTGAGCCATCATCCAAACAATATGAAATCTCCAATATTTATTTTTTAAAGCAATCATTTTATCTCCATCGTACGGATGAATTTGGATTGCTAAATTGTATTTATTTGCCAGCTCAAAAATGGGATCAACCTCTTCTTCAGCGGTTGATAGCCATTCATTTTTTGAACTTAAGAAATGAGAAGGCAAACAAAGTAGTTTTAAATCTAAGTCATTGACACATCTTTCAATTTCTTTAAGAGCATGATCTATATATCTTGGCTGAACAACAAATCCACATGTGAATTTTCTGGGAAAATCTTTTTGTACAGAGGCATTAAAATCATTTTGAAAGCGAATTGCATCAGCACAGTCGTGCTTTTCCCAACCATTACAATAAAGTTGAGACAGACAAAGCATAACACCGTGATCTATATCATGCTTGTCCATCCACGCAATCTTTTCATCAATAAAAAAGTTTTCACTACTAATTGGTCGTGACCAATCTCCCTGCCTCATAAACTTCTTATCATCATCAATCCAAAATAGTTTTTTATCCTTCAAAAATTTAGGAATTTGTGAGGGCTCAGGTAAAATATGTCCATGACCGTTTATTCTCATTTTATAGTTTAGCTTATATACCTTTTATCAGCCTCCATTACTTCTCCAGTCTTTGGGCATGTTCTTAATTTTTCATCAGAATAAAACTTCTTAAAAACAGGTAAAAAATCTTTTTCGATATTAGTTAAATGAAAATATTCTTCATATAAAAGTTCATTGGCACTTTCAGAAAACCACATCAAACCATCCTTGTCTTTTGATGCTCTTTTTCTTTCAATCACAAGTCCAATTGAGCCTTCAGATCGCACCGGTGAATGTGGTATTTTTGGAGGTAAAAGAAACATTTCCCCTTCATTAATAGGCACCTCAACCAATTTACCATCTTGCTGAGTCTTTACAACTATACTTCCCTCTATCTGATAAAATAATTCTTCAGTTTCATTGTAGTGATAATCCTTTCTTGCATTTGGTCCAGCAACGATCATTACAATATAGTCTTCAGACTCAACATATAGATTCTTATTTCCAACTGGAGGTTTTAATAAGTGTCTATTTTCATCTATCCATTTTTTTAAGTTAAAAGGTTTTTTAATTTTTGTCATAATTTTATTTTTAAATTGTTGCTATAATTTTTAATTCAATTGCAATAGGAGTTGGCAATGACTTAATTTCTATNGTTGTTCTACAAGGCTGATTGTCCTTAAAATATTCTGCATAAATTTGATTATACACTTTAAAATCGTCTTTCATGTTTGTTAGAAAAACCTGAACATCTACAATATTTTGCCATGATGAGCCCGCATCTTCCAAAATATATTTAATATTTCGAAATACAGAATGACATTGCTCGGCAATATCATAACTTTCGATTTCACCCTTATCATTTAATACCACACCTGGAATTTCCTTTTGATTTGCAGCCCTTGGCCCAACTCCTGATAGAAAAAGGAACCCACCTACTTTTCTAGCGTGTGGGTACAAACCCACTGCTTGTGGTGCTCTAGAGCTATTGAATTTTTCGCCATTCATAATTATAATTTTAAACAAACATTTTTAGGTTCAGTGAAAAATTGCAGCGACTTAAATCCACCTTCTCTACCTACACCAGATTGCTTCATCCCACCAAAAGGTATTCGCAAATCTCTCAACAGCCAAGTATTTATCCAAACCACACCAGATTTTATCTGGGCTGCAACTCTATGTCCTTTACTTATATCTTCTGTAAAAATACTGGCTGATAATCCATATTTAGTAGAATTTGCCATTTTAATAACATCCTCTTCACTATCAAAGGGAATTAAAGTTAAAACAGGTCCAAATATTTCCTCTTGATTTACTTCACACTTGTGTGATAAGCCTTCAATTATAGTTGGCTCGACATAATAACCATCTGAAAAACCATCGGGTAAAACTTTTCTTTTTCCTCCAATTAAAATTTTACCTCCCTCTTTTTTGGCCTGATCTATTTTAGATAAAATTTTGTTCATATGATCTAAAGAAACAACAGCACCTAAATCAACGTCATCTTTTGGATTGCCCACTTTTAATTTTGAAGTTTTTTCAATTAAAGCTTTTTTAAACCTCTCATAGATTGTTTTTTCTATAAATAGCCTAGACCCGCACAAGCATATCTGCCCTTGATTTGAAAATCCAGCTTTTACTGCCATAGCAACAGCCTTGTCAAAATTAGCATCTGCGAAAACAATATTGGGATTTTTACCTCCAAGTTCTAAAGAAAGTTTTTTAAACATTGGGGCGGCTAGTCTTGAAATATGCTTACCTGTTTCTGTCCCNCCTGTAAATGAGACAATTGGAGTATCAGGATGAGTAGTTAAAGCGTCGCCCATATTAGATCCAACACCATGTACAATGTTTAAAACTCCTGCTGGGAAATCTATTTCCTTACATATTTTACTTAATATAAATGCTGTCATTGGTGTTATCTCGGAGGGCTTTGCAACCACTGTGTTACCAGCTGCTAAGGCAGGAGCAATTTTCCATGTAAGTAAATAAATCGGTAAATTCCAAGGAGAAATACACGCTGCAACTCCAATCGGTTCTCTTAAAGTATAGTTCAATGCCTTTCCGTCCATGTCATGAACTTCTGANGCAAAATGTAAAACTGCAGTAGCAAAAAATCTAAAGTTTTCAGATGCCCTTGGAATATCAACTAGTCTAGCTAAAGATTCTGGTTTTCCATTATCGATGCTTTCTGCTAAAATTAATTCTTCTGAATATTCTTCAATTTTGTTTGCCAAGCTCATAAGTAAATCTGAGCGATATTTTATGGTTGTGCGACTCCAATCGTTAAAAGCTGATTTTGCAGAAGAAACAGCTATATTAATATCATCAGCACAACTATCCGGAACAAGTGAATAAGCCTTTCCAGTAGCAGGGTTAAAATTTTCAAAGTATTTTCCGGAAACAGGTTCAACTAATTCCCCATTAATGTAATTTAAAATTTTTTGCATAATTATAAACTTGCTGTTCTGCCGCCATCTACAGGTAAATTTATGCCATTTATGTAGCTTGCTGCTGGTGAACTTANAAAGACTACTGCATTAGCTACTTCTTTTGCTTCTCCAAATCTATTAAGTGGCACTGTTTTTTTCATTTCGTTTTCAACTTCGATTATTGATTTTCCTTGTACATCGGACTTTTTTTCAATTAATTTTTTTAACCTGTTTGTATCAGTAAAACCAGGCAATACGTTATTCACAGTTATGCCATAGGCCCCAAGCTCTAATGATAATGTTTTAGCCCAATTTGCTACAGCAGCTCTAATAGTGTTTGAAACACCAAGTCCAGGTATTGGGGCTTTGACAGAAGTGGAAATAATATTTATAATTCTACCAAAAGATTGCTGTTTCATTCCAACAACAACTTTTTGAACAAGCGCTTGATTGTTTAATAAATGCATCTTAAACGCCAGTAAAAAGTCGTCCGATTCGGCATCGGCTATTGGTCCTGCAGCCGGACCGCCAGTATTATTGATTAAAATATCAAATTTAGATTTACTTAGAACTGAAATTTTTTCAGAAAATTCATTGTCAGCGAAGTCAATACATAAAAAATTATGGTTCTGCCCTAGCGAAGTATCAAGATTTTGAATAACATTTTCTAAAGCTTCCTGATTACGTGCAATGCAAGTAACATTTACACCCAAAGCTGCAAGTTCCATAGCAATCGCTTTACCAATTCCTTGGGTACTACCACAAACAATTGCTTTTTTATTTCTTAAACCTAAATTCATATTTTTTTATTAGTAAAATTATAGCTTAGCTCTTCTTTTATTTTTTTTGGAAGTTCTGGCAGATATTCTCTTGAGATCATTAATGTAGCAATATTTGCAATGTCTTCAAATAATCGATGTTGGTCAACTGTTTGCTTCAAATATCCTTGACCAGAAGATCCTCCAGTTCCAATTTTTTGTCCTAACATTTTCTCAACCATTTGAACATGCCTAAATCTCCACAAAGATATTTTATGATCTGTCTCAACAAGCTGGCGTAAAAATTTATAAGGTAAATGTAGAATAGGGTATTCTCTATATAAATTTATTAATAATGCCGACATTGTAGCTTTGTAAGAAAGTTTAGTAACTCCTTTTTCAATTGATTTTTTGTGATTTTGTTCATTGAAAATATTTTCAAAGTACTTTCTATTTTCATCAATCATTTTCACTCTAATAGTTTTGTCATTATCACTAATAGAAGATGTGTTTATTGCTGAAATTTCTTTTTCAAGCATGTTCATCACAGAAGATTTATACTGATCAATGAAATTAAAATTTTTCATTTCTAGAAAAGGGATTCGCTCAAGCCAACACTCAACAAGAGAAAATAATGAAGCGTTTTCTTCCAACGAAAGCATTTCTTTCTTTTTGTCTTCGCTAAATTGATTATGATATGGACAGCCTCCAAAATGATGACGATTCTCAATTTTTAGCCCTAACATAACTTCAATTTTCCTAAACTGATGAGACTGAAACCCCGAGGCTGGTGAAAGGTAATTTCTAAAATCTAAAAAATCAAGAGCAGTCATTGTTTCCAGTATGTCTAATTGCTGAGCTAAAACATCTAATATTTTATTTACCCTATCAAATCTTCCAACAACTAAGCCTACATTTTCTTCATCTATTTTTTCTTCTCCAAGCATNAACATTACCGATTCAATTTCATGAATTATCTGCTTAAACCAGAGCTCATANGTTTGATGAATGATAATAAATAGCATCTCTTCGTGCGCCTCATTGTTGTCACCGCTGCTTAGTGGCTTTTGAGCGTTAAGAATCTTGTCTAGACCTAAATATTCATTGTAATGAACTGAAGAGGNTTTTTTTGACATTTATNATGTTTTATTAGCAGTAAATATAATAAGATATTTTACAAAAAGATTGATGTAATTATTAAAAAAAATAAAAGTGACACAGAGCAAGACTCAAGCCAAAATGAATAGTAAAATTCACTTTTATTTTCATTTACTTGAAGAATAAAAAAGATAGTATAGCCGAAACACAAAATTGATGTNAANAATAANGATAAACTAAAATTAAAAGATGAGAACAAAAACAATTCAATAAGCAGGTATGCAAACAAAAAGCTGATAGAAATATATTTGGATGCTTTAACTCCAAAAAAAANAGGTATAGTAATTATCTTTTGAAGATCATATTTTGCATCTCTTATATCAAAGGGTATAGTTAATGCTAAAACAAAAAATGCTCTTGAGAAAAACAGTAAATAAAATTCCATGTCAATCAGAATTTGATTTTCAAAATAAATCAAAGAAGTAGTAGAAAAGGCCCATGAAAATGTGATTAAAAATATTTTTAANAATGGAATATTTCTTAAACCAAATGGATAAGAAAATGAAATAATAGAGAGCAAAGCTATCATCAATTTTGTTGTCGAATTAAGCTTAAGAAAAAAATAAATAAATGCAATAACTGAAAAAAATAATAAAAAATAAGTGAGCTTAGTGTTGGAAAGGAACCATGATGATTTGACACCTCTATTATTGTGAAAAAAAAATATAATCCTTTGAAAATTATATGAAATAAGTGTGCCAAAAAAAAGCACAAATAAAAGNTTTACGTTATAGGATTTTAAGTAAAGTTGGGTTGTTAATCCAAGACATAATACAGCAAATGAAATAAAGATTTTAGTATTTANAACAAATGGTATTAATTTTTTCAAACTATTAAATCAGATAACAATATTGATGATCTTTTTTGGAACNATTATAATTCTTTTTGGAGTTGATGAGCCAATATAATGCTTTGTTTTCTCATGACTCATAATAATTTTTTCAATTTCATTTTTTTCCATATCGGCAGGTAAATTGACCTTAAATCTCATTTTTCCATTAAAAGATACCGGATAAACTATTTCAGATTCAACCAAATACTTTTTATCCCATTGCGGAAATTCAACTTTTGTAATAGATGAGCTATGCCCTATTTTTTCCCAAATTTCCTCGCAAAAGTGAGGAGCATATGGAGACAATAGTATTATAAAATCAGAGAAAATTTGAATGTTTTTACATTTTTGATCAATTAATTCATTCAAACAGATCATAAGTGTACTAACGACAGTATTAAATGAAAAACGCTCAATGTCTTCCTCCACTTTTTTTATAGTTTTATGAAGAGTTTTTAATGATTCCTCACTTGGATTTTCATTGACTAAGGAGAATTGATTTTTTTCATCGTGCATTTGTCTCCATAATTTTCTTAAAAAATTATGCACCCCACTTATACCATTTACATCCCAGGGCTTAAACTGCTCAAGTGGCCCCAAAAACATTTCATAAAGCCTTAATGTATCCGCACCATACTGCTCAACTAAATCATCAGGAGTTTGAGTGTTATATTTTGATTTTGACATTTTTTCTACCTCATAACCACATTTATATTTGCCGTTTTCTTCAAGAATAAATTCAGCATCAGCAAACTCAGAGCGCCAACTTTTAAAAGATTGGATATCCAAATAATCATTGTCAACTAAGTTTATGTCTATGTTAATTCTTGAAACTTTGTATTTATGCTTTTGTGATTGTGTAACAAATTTATTTGAGTCCTTTATTCTATAAACAAAACTTGACCTTCCGAGAATCATCCCTTGATTTATTAATTTTTTAAACGGCTCATCAAAAGAAATAAATTCTAGATCATAAAGAAACTTTGTCCAAAATCTTGAATATAACAAATGCCCAACAGCATGTTCTGCTCCTCCTATATATAAATCAACTGGCCCCCAATAATCNGATTTTTTTTTGGACACAAATTCATCATCATTATTAGAATCCATAAATCTTATAAAATACCATGATGAACCGGCCCAGCCAGGCATGATATTAGTGTCCATTCTATCGCCTTCAAAAATATTCCAATCTTCTTTTTTTGCCCTGGCAAGAGGTGGATCTCCTGTTTCNGTGGGCAAATACTTGTCTACTTCAGGTAAAGTTACCACTGTATCTTCTTTGATCAAGTATGGTAAATTGTCTTTATAATAAACGGGAAATGGCTCCCCCCAGTATCGCTGTCTTGAAAAAACAGCGTCTCTAAGTCTATAATTTACTTTTTCAGAGCCTATGTCCATTTTAATTATGCGTGATATTGCAGATTCTATCGCATCGTTGCAACTTAAGCCATTTAAAAAATCTGAATTTGTAATAACTGCATCTTTTCCTTCATATGCGGAGTTAGAAATATCTTTTTCTTTAAAAATATTAACTATTGGAATTTGGTAATGTGTAGCAAATANCCAATCTCTTTGATCTCCACAAGGGACAGCCATTACAGCACCTGTTCCATATGATGCAAGCACATANTCAGCTATCCATATCTCAATCTTTTCTTTAGTAAATGGATGAATGGCAAAGCTTCCGGTAAAAACTCCACTGATTTTTTTTTCTGATTGGCGCTCTCTCTCGGACTTTAATTTTGTTGCTGATAAATATTCTTGTACTTTATTTGATTGATTANTTGTNGTCAAAGAACTAACCAGATCATGTTCAGGAGATAAAACCAAAAAATTAACTCCAAATAAAGTGTCAGGTCGAGTTGTAAAAACTTCTATCAGGCTAGCATCTTCAGTTTGAAATTTCATAGTGACTCCTTTGGATTTACCAATCCAATTTCTTTGCATTTCTTTTAATGAATCACTCCATTCTATTTTATTTAGCCCATCATTTAATCTATCAGCATAAGCAGTTATGCGAAGGGACCATTGTTTCATCTTTTTTTGTTCAACCAAAAACCCTCCTCTTTCAGACCGACCATCTTTAACTTCATCGTTTGCTAATACTGTTCCTAATTTGGGGCACCAATTAACCATGCTTTCTGAAAGGTATGCAAGTCTATATGACAAAAGGATTTCTTGCTTTTTTTCAAAGCTAAAATTAGCCCAATCTATTGCCGAAAAAATAAAAGTGTCTTCATCGCAGAAAGCTTCACAATTATGATTTCCACTTCTTTCAAAAATTGTGACTAGATTAGATATCTGCTGAGCTTTGTTAGTTTTGTTACAATAATAGGATTGAAATAACTGCTTAAAAATCCATTGAGTCCATTTATAATAAGTAGGGTCTGAGGTTTTGAACTCTCTACTCCAATCAAAGGAAAAACCAAGCTTATCAAGTTGTTTTCTATAACGATTGGAATTTGTTTCCGTTGCAATACTTGGATGAATACCGGTCTCTATTGCATATTGTTCGGTTGGTAAACCAAACGAATCATATCCCATTGGGTGAAGAACATTAAATCCTTTGTGGGTTTTATATCTTGAATAAATGTCAGACGCTATGTATCCTAGTGGATGCCCAACATGAAGTCCAGATCCTGATGGGTAAGGGAACATATCTAAAACATAAAACTTTTCTTTATTCGCATCTTCATAAACTCTGTATGTTTCGTGTTTTTGCCAAAAAGATTGCCATTTCTGTTCTATTTTTTTAAAATCGTATTGCATTTGCATATTAACTACAAATTTAACTATTCCAAGTAAATCTTCAGGGTATTTTTATATTTTAGCAAATGTAATGACTAAAAGAAAAAACAAAACTCTCAGCAAAAAAATTGTTTCTTCATCAGTCTCAGTCATTATTAGCCTATCCCTTGTACTATTTGTCTTAGGGCTTTTGTCTTTGTTTTTGATTAATGCACAGCGACTTACCAATTATGTGAAAGAAAATGTGGGGTTTTCTATACTAATTAAAGATAATGTTAAGGAGATTGACCTAATCGAATTTAACAAGAGACTGGACGCTGAAGAGTTTACAAAAAATACCAATTTTATTTCAAAAGAAGAAGCAACACAAGAGCTTGAGCAAGAATTGGGAGAAGACTTTGTTAGCTTTCTTGGTTATAACCCGATTATGGCATCAATTGATGTAAAGCTAAATTCTAGTTATGCTAATAATGACAGTCTTAGTCAAATAAGTTTAGAGTTAGAAAAGAACAGTCTCGTACATGAAATATATTATCAAAAAAATCTTATTGAAAAGTTAAATAGTAACGTTAAAAAAATAACACTTTTTCTTTTTTCTTTTAGCTTAATACTATTTTTTATTGCATTTGCACTTATAAATAATACAATAAGATTATCTGTTTACTCCAAAAGATTTTTAATTAGAACAATGAGGCTCGTAGGGGCAGAAAGCAGCTTTATTCAAAAGCCTTTCTTAATAAACGGAGTGTATCAGGGACTATATAGTGCAATTTTTGCAATATTTTTACTAATCGGCTCAATTCAATTAATCCAAAAAGAAACTGCAAGTATTTTAAATATTGATGATTTACAAATTATAGGAATTGTTTTTATTGTTTTATTTTGTAGTGGAATAATTCTAAGCTGTGGATCAACTTTTTTTGCAGTAAAACGATTTATTTATTTAAAAGAAAATGAACTACACAATTAAAAAATAACAATATGGATTTTGTATTTAAAAAAAGAAACTACATTCTATTAATTAGCGGCCTAATATTAATATTAGCTGGTATTTTTTTAATGATGGGAGGAGAATCAGAAGACCCAAACAAGTTTTCAGAAGAAATTTTTAATTTTCAAAGGCTAACATTAGCTCCAATTTTAATCGTTAGTGGATTTGTTTTAGAAATTTTTGCGATAATGTTAAAGTCTGAAAACAAAAAATAAAAGTGGACGTCATTAATGCTATAGTACTTGGTATTGTACAAGGCTTAACAGAATTCCTTCCAGTCAGCAGTAGTGGACACTTAGAAATTTTCAAAGTTCTTCTTGGTGAAGAAAAAATGCCAAGTGAAAGTCTTTTAATGACTGTGGCATTACATTTCGCTACAGCATTAAGTACAATTGTTATTTTTAAAAAAGAGATAAAAAGTTTATTAGTTGGATTAATTGATTTTAAAAAAAACGAAAGCTTTTGGTTTTCATTTAAAATTGTGATTTCAATGATTCCAGCTGCTTGTGTTGGCTTTTTCTTTGAATCAGAACTTGAAAAATTATTTAGTGGTAATTTATTAATAGTTGGCACTATGCTAATTGTCACCGGNGCCTTACTCTTATTAGCGGACAAGTCTAAACCTACTGAAAAAAAAGTAAGTATAAAATCTTCCGTGCTTATTGGTTTTGCTCAAGCGGTTGCGCTTATTCCTGGAATTTCTCGCTCAGGTGCGACAATTTCTGCGGCTGTTTTGCTAGGCATAGATAAAGAAAATGCGGCAAAATTTTCATTTCTAATGGTTGTTCCATTGATAATAGGAAAAGTATGTAAAGATTTAATTTCTGGCGATGTACAATTAAGTGATGAATCAGCCATTCCTCTTTTGGTTGGATTTATTTTTGCTTTTTTGACTGGTCTTTATGCGTGTAAATGGATGATTGCACTAGTAAAGAATAGTAAGTTAAAATATTTTTCAATTTATTGCTTTATCATTGGTACAATTTCCATACTTACAACATTTTAACTATGTTGCAGAACCTTGAATCNCTTTCTAAAGAAGATTTTGAAAGTGGCAAAGTAATACTGATAAACAAAGAAAAAAAATGGACATCCTTTGATGTAGTAAAAAAAATAAAGAATTTATTGAAGGAAAAGTTTTTATTCAAAAAAATAAAAGTTGGACATGCTGGAACATTAGATCCATTAGCTACAGGACTACTAATAGTTTGTATTGGCAAAGCAACTAAAAAAATTAGCGATTTTCAGAATCTCAAAAAAACATACTCAGGAGAACTTACTCTAGGTGCTACAACACCCTCTTTTGATTTAGAAACNAAAGTCAATAAAACTTATGACCTGTCTAAAATTTCAGATAAAAACATTCTTAAAGTAAAAGATAGTTTTGTGGGTGAAAATTTTCAAAAACCGCCAATTTATTCTGCTATAAAAGTTGATGGAGAAAGACTTTATAAAAAGGCAAGAAGGGGCGATAAAATTGAAGTAAAACCAAGAAAAATATTTATTTACGACTTTCAAATTACAGATATTTCTATTCCTAAAGTTAGTTTTAAAATTTCATGTAGTAAAGGAACATACATACGTTCAATCGCCAATGATTTTGGATATAAATTAGGAAACGGAGCGTATTTAAGCATGCTGAAAAGAGATAAAATTGGAGAGTACAGATTAAATGATGCAATAACTGTAGAAGGCTTTAAAAACCAACTTAACCAGCAGTAACTATTGACTTCCGAGGGCCAATGCATTATATTTGCACCCCAAAAATATTACTATGAAATATAAATTATCAATGTTTAATTTTGATCTGCCTGAAAAACTTATTGCAGATACACCTCCAAAAACCAGAGATGACGCAAAACTGATGGTGCTACATAGATCTACAGGCGAAATAGAGCATAAAAAAGTATCTGACCTAATAGAGTATTTCGATGATGGTGATATGATTTGTGTCAACAATACTAAAGTTTTCCCTGCAAGACTGTACGCAAATAAAGAAAAAACAGGTGCAAGAATTGAAGTTTTTCTCTTAAGAGAACTAAATAAAAAAAATAGGCTTTGGGATGTATTAGTTGATCCTGCTAGAAAAATAAGAATTGGTAATAAACTTTTTTTTGGTGAAAATGATGAGCTAATTGCTGAAGTAATTGACAACACTACTTCTAGAGGGAGAACTTTAAGATTTTTGTATGATGGGACACACGAAGAGTTTAAAGAAACTTTGAACTCTCTAGGTAAAACTCCTTTACCAAGTTTTATTAAACGTGAACCAACAGCACAAGACACAGAAAGGTATCAAACTGTCTTTGCCAAAAATGAAGGTGCTGTTGCCGCGCCAACTGCCGGAATGCATTTAAGTAAAACACAAATGCTAAAAATGCAAATTAAAGGAATTGACTTCTCTGAAATNACTTTACATGTAGGTCTTGGAACCTTTCATCCNATAATGGTTGAAGATCTTTCNAAACATAAAATGGAATCTGAGCAAATGATTATTGACGAAAATGCAGCTAAAAAAATTAATATCGCTCTTAAAAACAGAAAAAAAGTTTGTGCAGTAGGGACTACAGTTATGAGAAGCTTAGAAACTTCTGTTTCAACCAAAAGAGAAGTTATTCCATTTGATGGTTGGACAAATATTTTTATTTTCCCTCCATATGATTTTAAAATAGCTTCATGTATGCTTACTAATTTTCATTTGCCAAAATCTTCACTTATGATGCAGGTTAGTGCATTTTCAGGATATGAACTTCTTACAAAAGCCTATAAAGAAGCAGTAAAAAAGAAATATAAATTTCATACGTTCGGAGACGCTATGTTAATCTTGTAATGATGAAAACATCTGTTTTAATTGTTGCTGGCGGATCTGGAAATAGATTTAAAGATACAACTCCAAAGCAATTTTTAATTATTAAAGAAAAACCTTTGTTAATGCATACTATTGAAAGGTTTTCTCATTTACATGAAATATATATTGTACTTCCTAAAAACCATGTTCCACTATGGGAAAAGTTGTGCATGAATTATAATTTTGAAATTAAACATACAGTTGTTTTTGGAGGGAGAAATAGATTCACTTCAGTAAAAAATGGCCTCTCAAAAATAAAAAATACGGACATAGTTTTAATTCATGATGGAGTACGCCCTGTTGTTTCCAAAAAGCTTATTGAAAATTTGATTAATTCAGTGGATACTAATATTGGAGTCGTACCTGTTGTACCTACAAATGAATCCATCAGATACATAGACAAAGCAACTTCTAAAGCTGTTAACAGAGAAAACTACTGCAGGGTACAAACACCCCAATGTTTTCTGTTTAATGAAATTTTTAAAGCTTATAATCAAGAGTTTAATGAAATTTTTACAGATGATGCTACTGTATTTGAATCAACTAGAGAAAATAAAATTATCACAGTAAAAGGAGAAATTGATAACATTAAAATTACATATCCAAAAGATATTCATTTGGTCAACACAATTCTTTGAATTAAAAAAATCGTTGTGGTTGAAAAAGAAAAAATAAAAAAAGATATTAAAAACTTAGGCATTGAGGAAATTACTATGTTTTTCTCAGAGCACAATATACCCAGATACAGAGCTAAGCAAGTTTATGAATGGTTGTGGAAAAAAAGAGTNGCAAATTTTGATGAAATGACTTCNTTGTCAATTTCNGANAGAAAACTTCTTNANAANAATTTCACAATAANTAATGTNANAATTCACAAANCTGAAAAAAGTGANGATAATACAATAAAATATAGTCTAAANCTACATGACCATAAACTCGTTGAAGGTGTACTTATTCCTTCAAAAAAACGGCTTACTGCTTGCGTTTCATCTCAAGCTGGGTGCAGTCTTTCTTGTTCTTTCTGTGCAACCGGGACACTTAAATTTGAAAGGAATTTAAACTATTCAGAAATATATGATCAAGTTTATATTTTGAATGAAGAAGCAAAATTAAATTTTGGTAGGCCGCTCACCAATATAGTATATATGGGAATGGGTGAACCCCTACTTAATTACAATAATTTGTTAGAGAGTATCAGATTAATAACAAGTAAGGAGGGACTAGCAATTTCTCCAAAAAGAATCACTGTATCTACAGCGGGCATTGCAAAAATGATTAAAAGACTTGCAGATGACAATATCAAATTTAATTTAGCATTGAGTTTACATACCGCAGATAATATAGCTAGAGAAAAAATCATGCCGATTAATAAATCAATTAATCTTGAAAAGTTGGAAGAAGCAATAAAATATTTTTATGAAAAAACTAGAATAAGGATCACATACGAATATATTCTATTCAATGGATTAAACGACAATATTGAGGATGCAAACTTGTTATCAAAATTTTGCAAAAAAGTTCCTTGCAAAGTCAATTTAATAGAGTATAACCAAGTTGATGGTTTACCATTCACCAAATCATCAAATAATAAAACCAATAAATTTATTAAGTATTTAGAAGAAAAAAATATTGTAGTAAATTTAAGAAGAAGTAAGGGGAAAGATATTAATGCTGCATGCGGCCAATTAGTTAATAAATTAAAATAAAAAACTTGTCAGAAATTAAAGAAATAAAAAAACCAATAGTTGATGAGATGAACTTATTTGAAAATAAGTTTAAAAAATCACTCAAAACAACTGTACCCCTTCTTGACAAAATTATGCACTATATTATTAAAAGGAAGGGGAAACAAATGAGGCCTATGTTTGTTTTTTTATGTGCAAAACTTTTTGGAGAGACAAAAGAGAGTGCTTATACAGCAGCTAGCTTAATTGAATTATTACATACTGCGACCTTAGTGCATGATGATGTAATTGATGAATCAAATTTTAGACGAGGTGTTTTTTCTATTAATGCTTTGTGGAAGAATAAAATTTCTGTACTGGTCGGAGACTTTTTACTTTCAAGAGGACTATTGTTGGCAGTTGAGAAAAATGAATTTGAACTTCTAAAAATTGTCAGTCATGCTGTAAAGGATATGAGTGAAGGCGAACTCCTTCAAATTGAAAAAACCAGAAAATTAAATATTACTGAAGAAGTTTATTTTGAAATTATCAGAAAAAAGACTGCTGCCTTAATTTCTGCATGTTGTGCAGCAGGAGCTTCATCATCANAAACCANCAGCGAAAATATCAGCCAAATGAAAATTTTTGGTGAAAAAGTTGGAATTGCATTTCAAATTAAAGATGACTTATTTGATTACACACAAAGCCCCCTAATTGGAAAGCCTACAGGGCTTGACATAAGAGAGAAGAAAATGACTTTGCCTCTTATCTACACATTAAACCAAGTAAATAAACAAGAAAAAAGCTTCATTATTAATACTATTAAAAATGACAGNAAAAACTCAAAAAAAGTAGAGCAAATTATTAATTTAGTTAAAGAAAACAAAGGCTTAGAATTTGCNGAAAATAAAATGAATGAATACTATAGTGAATCAATTAAANTTTTAGAAAAATTTGATGATAATGAAGCAAAAGACTCACTGAAAAAATTGGTTGAATTTGTTGTAAAAAGAAAAAAATGATACCAAAAGAAACAATAGATGANATTTTTGAAGCTGCTAAAATNGAAGAAGTAGTAGCTGANTTTGTAACATTAAAAAAAAGAGGTGCAAATCTTNTAGGNCTTTGCCCNTTTCATAATGAAAAAACGCCTTCATTTACAGTCTCACCAAGTAAAGGNATTTACAAATGTTTTGGNTGTGGAGAAGGTGGAAATAGTGTTAGCTTNCTCATGGACAAAGAACACTACACTTATCCTGANGCATTAAAATATCTNGCAAATAAATATAATATAGAAATTATAGAGCAAGAAATGTCCGAAGAGCAAGTGGAAAGAGCAAATGAAAAAGATAGTCTCTATATAATATCAAAATTTGCAAATAGTTTTTTTACTAAAAATTTATGGGAGTCTGATGAGGGAAAAAAAATAGGCCTTAATTATTTTAAAGAAAGAGGTTACGAAGAAGATATTATAAAAAANTTTGAGCTNGGATATAGCCCACAAAAAAAAGATGTTTTTACAAAAGCAGCATTACAAAAATTATACTCAAAAGANTATATTTTAAAGTCTGGCTTNTCTATTGAAGTACAAAACAATGAGCTTATAGATAGATTTAGAGAAAGAGTAATTTTTCCAATACACAGCTTCTCTGGGCGAATTTTAGGNTTTGGTGGAAGAGCNTTAAATCCAAATGCAAAAGCAAAATATCAAAACTCACCGGAGTCCGCTATTTACAATAAAAGCAAAATTTTATATGGGATATTTTTTGCCAAAAACTCAATAAGTAAAAAAGATAATTGTTACATCGTTGAAGGCTATACTGATGTCATTTCATTAAATCAAAAAGGTGTTGANAATGTAGTCTCTGCTTCAGGAACAGCGCTTAGTGTAGATCAGATAAAGCTAATCAATCGCTTTACAAATAATATTACAATTTTATTCGATGGGGATACAGCAGGAATAAAAGCGTCTTTCAGAAGTTTAGATCTAATTCTTAAAGAAGGTATGAATGTAAAAGTTATTCCATTTCCAGAAAATGAGGATCCAGATTCATTTGCCAAACAGAATAGNACTGAAAATTTACAAAATTTCTTAGANAATGAATCAGTTGATTTTATTACATACAAAACCAAAATTCTGAATGCCGATGTTGAGAATGATCCAATTAAAAGAGTAGCCATAATTAAAGAGATAATACGTTCAATTGCATTGATTCCTGATTACCTTACGAGAACGGAATATTGTAAAGTTTGCAGTAGATTGCTAGATGTTAAAGAAAGCATACTTCTAAGAGATATTGATCAAGAAAGAAAAAGAATTAATTTATCTGAAAACACCAAACAATTAAAAAAAGAAAAGCCAAGAAAAAANTCAGAAAATTTAAAGAGAATTAATTATGAAGAAGAAATAATAAGAATTCTTCTNAACTATGGAAATGAAATAATTTCATTCGGTTCTGAAAACATAAGTATTTGTGAATTTATTTTTAATGANCTTAAAGCAGATAATATTGTTTTCCAAAATGAACCTCANAATAAAATTTATCTTGAGATTGAAAGGCTATATAACTCAAAAAAATTTAATGAATCATATTTTATCTCTCACATNGATANTCAAATAAGTAAATTTTGNATCAATCTTATTTCAAATAAACATTCAATAAGTGAAAACTGGGCAAACCGACATAAAATTTATACNAANGTNGAAAGTCAAAATTTGAAAAAAACAGCTGANAAATCTGTTTTAATGTTAAAAGCTCAGCATCTGGANGAAGAGATATATTCTATTCAAACCAAAATAAAATCAAATACAGCTGAATCAAAAGACATTGCCTT
>PBAG01000027.1 GCA_002715885.1 Flavobacteriales bacterium
ATCAGCTCTATCAAGAAAATCTCTTTCATCTAGTTGTCCATCAGACATTAGATTAGATAAGGTAATTTCAAACAATAATTGAATATTTTCTTCATCAACTTTTTTGTTATCCTTGAATTTTTTTAAACCCTCGTCTAACATATCAATATTAACTTTGGTTACTGGTCTGAAGCTTCCTCTAACAGCTAAAATATTTTTTTGAAATAATACGTCTGAGGGATATTTATTTTTTCCATCAGGGGTAAAAATGACAGCATTTGTCATTCTCTCTTTAACTAGCGTTAGACTTAATAATCTATTATCTATTTTTTCGAAATCAGGACCTAGAACTTCGACCATATCAATTTCAAAATTTTCTCTAGAAAGATTATCATAAAGTTGATTTAAAATTTCTTTTGGATCAGTTTCATTAAAACATCCATACATTAGGTTTGTTCCAATAACTCCAATTGTTTCTTGTTGTAATTTAGCTTCTTGATCTTTCAGCCTTACATGAATAAGAAAATCATTGGGGGCCTTTTTTGGATCTATTTGAAATCTTAGACCAATCCAACCGTGTCCATTTATTGTTCTGTCGTAATTTATAGTAGTAACAGTATCAGCAAAAACAAAATAGCGTGTGTCTTTATGATCATCTCTATTTAATCTTTCTTCTAATAATCCATATTCTTGATCAAGCATTTTATTTAGCCTTGATTTGCAAACATATCGGCCATCATCTTCTTTCCCATAAATAGCATCAGAAAAATCTCTATCATATGCAGACATAGTTTTGGCAATAGTTTTGGATGCACTACCAACTCTAAAAAATTGTCTTGCAACCTCTTGACCGGCACCAATTTCAACAATGGAACCATAAATGGTCCTGTCCTTATTAATTCTAAATGCTTTTTGCCCTGCAGTAAGAATAATCTGTTTACTCATCTTTTAACTCGATTAATAACAAAATTAAATAGTTATTTTGATTAATGGCAATTTTTTCAAGTAATAATTCTAAATTATTATACATAATTTTACAGAAGATTTAATTTATATGGAAATCACTTTTTTAGGNACTGGAACATCNCAGGGTGTNCCTGTTATNACNTGTAAGTGTGATGTTTGTNTNTCTNNTAATNNTAAAGATAANAGATTAAGAACATCNGTGNTGGTAAAANACANGCAAAAAAGTATTGTAATTGATACNGGACCAGANTTTAGACAGCAAATGATNAGAGAAAATGTAGATACTTTNGATGCTGTTTTATTTACACATTCTCANATGGANCATACAGCTGGTCTTGATGATATCAGATCNTATAATTTNAAATCNAAAAANCCAATGGANATTTTTTGCTCNGATGATGTNTTGAAAGCNCTAAAAATGCAATTTTCCTATATTTTCGCAGACTTTAGNTATCCTGGTGTGCCAAAAGTAAATGTAAACTTGATTGATCAAGATGATTTTTTTATCGATACAATAAAAATAACTCCTATAAAAGCCTTTCACTATAAATTGCCTGTTCATGGNTTTAGAATTNAGGATTTTGTTTATTTAACTGATGTAAGNAATATTCCCGANAAGGAAAAAGAAAAAATGAAAAATGCAGATATACTTGTTTTNGANTCACTAAGAAAAGAACCTCATATGTCTCATTTATGTTTACAACAATCTATTGATNTAATANATGAATTAAANCCTAAAAAATCATATTTGATTCACATAAGTCATTTAATGGGTTTACATGATCAAGTTCAATCTGAATTNCCTCCNAATATTTTTTTATCATATGATGGATTAAAAGTTAAATTATAGTCTTTAAAAGATTTTATATTATCAATTTTTCATATTTTATTTTTGACATAATAAGCCTTATATTTGTAAATCAAGATAACCTTTATGAAAAAATACCTTATACTACCTTTATTTATTTTCAGTTTAAGCTTACATGCAACAAAATGTACTCATACTGATGATTTTGAAATTAGATATGTAACTGAANATATGCAGCTTAGACCTCAGCTACAAGAAAATTTAAGAAATGAAATTCCATGGCAACAATTTAAAACCCAATATACAGATTGGTTCACTTATTTTAATGAATATAATCTTAAACCNCACAGAGCTTTTGGATCTCCAATTGATTTGCCACCTGGCAGTGATTTAGAATCACAGTTTCTAAATTTTGTTAATAATGATTTATCTGTTTTTGATATTCCAACTAATCTTGTTCTAGANAGAAGAACAGAAAATAAAAAATATATAAATTTAGATTTCAAACAAAATTACAAAGGATTAGAAATTGTTGATAGTAGACTCTATGCTAAGTTTAATAAATCAAATCAGTTAATTGCTTTTGGTTTAGATGTCTTTTCTGATATTTCAATAGGTGTTATCCCAACAATTTCAAAACAAGATGCTATAGCTTCTGCATCACAAAATATAAACTCATCTATTTTCAATGAATTTGTAGAAGATGATTTAAAGATTCTTCCAGTTCCCAAAAATGAAAAGTATAATTACCATTTAGTATACACAGTAGGAGTTTCTACCAAACTAACACACGGACCNGCAGACTATATATGCTATGTNGATGCTAATACCGGTGAACTCTTAATGAGAATTAATACCGTTTTTTATGAAGCTCCTCCACAAGCTACAGTTCATGTTGAGGGTGAAGTATATACAACAAACCCTTACAACCCTTCAACTATTGAAGATTTTGTTGATTTAAGGGTTCAAAAAAACGGTACTAACTATTATACTGATAACTCAGGAAATGTTACAATCCCAGGTACTGGTAATGCAATTTTTTCGCTTGAGGGTTTATTTACAGAGGTACAAACAAATAATAATATACCNTCTTTTAGTTCAAGTTTGTCAAATACTAATGTAACATTCGATAATACAAACACAACAATTCAAGAAAGAACAGCTTTTTATGCTGTAAATAAAATTCATAGTCATTTAAAGTCAGTATTTCCAACATTTACTGGTTTAGATTTTGCAATTGAGACGAATATTGACGTACAGGGCAGTTGTAATGCTTATTATAATGGAACAATAAATTTTTATGCNGAAGGTAATGGTTGCAATGCTACNGCAAAAATAACNGACGTTGTATACCATGAGTATGGTCATGGGATAAATAACTATAGATACGGATCTGGAATGTGGAATGGAGGATTAAATGAAGGATATGCTGATATCTGGGCTATATCTCTTACTCAAAATCCTGTTTTAGGATATGGTTGGGATTTAACTGATCCTACTGTATATGTNAGAAGATATGATCAAAACAGAAAAGTATACCCNCAGGATTTAGTTGGTCAAGTGCATGCNGATGGTGAAATTATTGCAGGNGCATTTTGGGATACCTACTTAAATCTTGGAAATATGCAACAGATGTTAGATTTATTCAAATATACTTTTGATGGAGCTCCTGATGGACCAAATGGTACAGAAGGAATTATTTATACCGATGTTCTTGTTGAAGTNTTATTTGCTGATGATAATGATGCCAATNTAACCAATGGAACACCAAATGATATAGCTATCATACAGGCATTTGCATTGCATGGAATTACTTTACTCTCAAATACTGTACTTGCTCATTCACCAGTATCTGTTGCACCAGCAAATCAAGGCATAGCAATAAGTGCAAATATTTCATCTACTTATGCATGGGCTCTTTCTAGTGCAAATTGTTTTTACAGACTNAATGATGACCCAAATTGGAACAATATNCCAATGACTTCAAATGGTAATAATTTTACAGCATCAATTCCAGCCCAAAATGCTGGTAATATTGTTGCTTATTATATTTCACTAACTGATAATTATGGTTTTGAGTCTGGCATTACTCCTCAAGAGGCTAATTTTACTCCTATTAAAGATGCAAATTTACCNTATTTTATCATGGTAGGATATGAATTATATGAAGAAGAGGATTTTGATTTCAATGTAGGTTTTTGGCAAACTGGTGATCCAATTGATAATGCAACAACTGGAATGTGGGAAATTGGTGCACCAATAGGATCATACGACGATCCAAGTAGTCTCTCTGGTATGGTTCAGCCTGCTTATCAACATACCCCAGGTGGATATGCTTGTGCTTTTACTCAAAATGCCTCATCTATAAATGATGGAATTGGAGCTAATGATGTAGATGGTGGACATACTACACTTTATTCACCTTATTATAATCTGTCAAATTATATTAATCCTGCATTTACTTATTGGAGATGGTATACTAATAATCCACCTGGAGGTGCTAACCCTGGAGCAGATTGGTGGCAAGTAATGATAACCGATGACGGTATAAATTGGGTTTATGTTGAGAATACTCTCAGTGCAGATATCAGTTGGAGAAGAAATGCATTTAGAGTTAAGGATTATGTCAATCTAACATCTTCTGTAAGACTCAAGTTTATAGCGTCAGACAGTATTAGACCTGGTCAAAACCTTGATGGTGGTAGTTTAATTGAAGCCGCAGTTGATGATTTATATCTTTACGAAACTGTTGGTGGTAGTTCCTCAACAAACCTAGAAGTAAATGCCTTAAAACCTAAATTAATTAGAATAACAGATTTTCTAGGCAGGGAAATAAATGTAAATAATAAAATTAATTCAGTTGAAAATTTAATTTTCTATTATGATGATGGGTCGGTAAAAAAGAAAACAAGATTCAATTAATTACAGCTCTTTAAACTTATTATTGTTATAAATTGCCAAGGGTTTTCCCTTTAATTTTTCACCTAAAAAAGGACTGTTTTTTGATTTAGATAGTAATTCATTTTCTTCAATTTTCCATTCAATATCAGGATTAAATATCGTGAGGTTAGCCTTATTGCCTTCTTCAATTGTATTTATGTCAAGTCCAAGTATTCTTCTTGGGTTATTAGAGATTTTATCAATTATTTGTGTAATTGTTAAATGTTTTTCTAAATTTTTAAAGATTAAACCAAATGCTGTTTCTAAACCAACAACTCCAAATTCTGCATTATCAAATTCTATTTTTTTGGTTTCAATTTCGAATGGATTATGATCGGAGGTTATTATATCAATAGTATCGTTTTTTAGTCCTTTAATTATTGCTTTGTTATCTTTTTTTGTTCTTAAAGGAGGTAGTACTTTGTATCTAGTATCAAAGTTATTTACATTATCTTCTGTTAAGAAAATGTTATGCAGAGCAACATCACAGGTGATATTTACACCTTCGTCCTTTGCATTTTTGATTCTCTCAACACTTTTTTCTGTACTAATGTACGATTCATGGATCTTACTTTCTGTGTATTTACATAAACTTATATCTCTATCTAGCATCATTTCCTCTGCTATATTTGGTATACCTCTTAAGCCAAGTTGTGTGCTAATTTTACCTTCGTTAATAACACCTTTATTTTGAATTTTTTTGTCATTCGGGTAATTCATTAACAATGCGTTAGAATTTTTCATGTACAACAAAGCTATTTTCATTAACTCATTATTTTGAATAGACTTTTTATCATCGGTAAAAGCGATACATCCATTATTGATCATATCATTAACTTCAACAATGTTTTTCCCCTCTTGGGACATTGTTAAATTACCTGCAACTTGAATATTTACAATATGTTTTTTATCGAAACTTTTTATAAAATCAATCATTGAACTATTATCAACACAGGGTTTAGTATTTGGCATTAATAAAACTTCAGTGAAACCACCTTTAGCAGCTACATTTAGTCCATTTTCGATAGTTTCTCTGTGTTCAAAACCAGGTTGACCAAAATTTACATGAATATCAAACCATCCTTGTGATATATGTAGATTGTCGCTTTTAAAGATTTTTGTATCAGAATCTATTTGAATTTTTTTAGCAACTTTTTCAATCTTATTATTATTAATTAAGATATCACATATCTTATTATTATACTTTGAAGAACTATCTATAATTTTTGCTTGTTTGATTAGTATTTTCATGTTTTAATTAATTTTAGAAGAAGTAATTCAATTCCAAAGAACAATAATGATAATATTAAACAACTTTTCCAATAATGTTTATCATTTATTGAATCGAAAATATATTCACTTATTTTATTCTTATTGATCTTTACTAATGAGNTTTTTGGCATTATGTTATCGATACTCATGTATTCTATATTACTCTCAGATGAATTGTAATTAAATGCAATTTGATCNATGATTTTAGTTTTATCATATAATTGATAATTACCAGCTTTTTGAATTTGATTATTGGTATAATATTTAGTTTTCCCATTTTCTTTTTTGGATGTTGGAATAATTTCAATTAGATTATTTTTTAGACTAAAAATTTGATTTTTATTATCATCAGAAATAAAATAACTGTTGTTTTTTATTAAGTAGTAAATATCATTATTTGTAACTGAACTATTAGATATATTTAATAGCGTAGGTACGAATAGGGGATTTTTATGAAAATTAGTTGTAGAATCATTAAGTGGCGAGTTAAAAACAAAAATATTTGAATTTTCAAAGTTATAATGAGATAAAAAATCTTGATTATTCTCTAGTGTATAAATAGATTTTTTATTTGTTTTTATTTTGCTTTTAGTTTCATAGTGATGATTGGTATATGGGAAATTTATATTTTTTATTTCTCCATCGAAAACATCTTTAAAAATGAAATGTTCTTTTTTAATCTGTTTTATTAGAATAGGAGAGATGGTCACATTTGAAAAATTATTAATTGAAAAAATATTAAAAAAGGAATTATAATTTTGAATGTCAATCTCAGTTGAGGGCACAATAATTAATGAAATTCCTTTTTTAATTGCCTTTTTTAATGTTTCAATTAGTCCTGATGAAAATCTATTAATTTGATTTAAAATTATAACATTGTTTCTCATTAAATTTTTATAATTAACATTTGCTACATTTTGGTTAAGATATTTATAGTTAATAGTATCATTTTTAAAAAGTCTTTCAAAATGCTTGTCGTTGTATTTTTGGTTTATTGAAACAATATTGATTTTATTATTTTTTATGAGATTAAAAAATAATTGATTATCAAATGTAATTGGGTAGTCTTCAATTTTTAGATTACATAAATTAACTGTGCTATCAAGCGATATTTTAAATTGAAATGTTTTTTGTTTGTCTTTATCAATATTTATAAGCTGTTGTATTTTTATTTCATCATTTACTTGAAGAGTAATAGGTATTTCATTGTTTGATTTATAATTAGATACTTTAACATTAATGTTTTGAGTATTATTGTTAATAAGTACAGGCCCATCTATCCATATACTGTCTATACTTATGTTTGAAAGATTTTCAGCTTGAATAGGTACAAAAATAAATTCATTTGAATCATCTATATTTTTCTCAACTTTTACACTATTAATTTTTTGAAAATCCGATAATAAATAAATTTGATCTTTTGTTTTTGAAATAGTTTGTTTTTTATCTAATATCTGATTTATTGTTTTAATACTTCCACTGGTTTCTATTGAAGCTATTTTTTCTTTTAAATTCTCAGCACTATACACTAAATTTTCTGAATATGAAAAATCATTAGTAATCAAATAAAAATTAGTAGAGGGAGGAAATGAATTAATTATTTTTTCACAAGTGTTTTTTGCAATATCTAGAAGTCTTCCATTCTCTGATATTGCGTTCATGCTAAATGAGTTATCCAGATAGATAAATATTTTTTTAGTTATATTTTTTTCAGTATCATTTGGAATATATGGTTTTGCAAAAGCGAGTATTAAAAAAAACATAGCTAGTAATCTACTAATTAGAATTAGTAAATTTTTTAAGTTTTTTTTCTTCTTATTTTGAGTTTTAACTTCTTTTAAAAAACGATTAGAGCTGAAGAAAACTTTTTCATGTTTTCTAAAGTTAAATAAGTGAACAATAATTGGGATTGCTAAAGCAAATAGGAAGTAAAGAATCTTAGGGTTTTGATATATCATCAAAGTGCAAAATTACACTTTTTGATATAATTAACTTTTAATTTAAACAAATTTTCCATCAACCATCAACAAAGATCTATCTGTCATAGACGCTAGTTCTTTGTTATGAGTAACTATAATAAAAGTCTGATTAAGCTCTTTATTTAAGGTCATAAATAATTCGTGGAGATTTTCAGCGTTTTTAGAATCTAAATTTCCTGAGGGTTCATCTGCTAGAACTATAGATGGAGAATTAATTAGAGCTCTTGCAATTGCGACCCTTTGTTGTTCACCACCTGAAAGTTCATTTGGTTTTTTATCTCTTTTATTGGAAATATCTAAGGTTTTAAGTAAATCAACGGCCTTTTTTTCAACAATTTTTTTTTCTTTTCCTGAAATATATCCTGGAATACAGATATTTTCAAAGGCTGTAAATTCATTAAGAAGATTATGAAATTGAAAAATAAAACCGATTTCTAAATTTCTGAATTTAGCCATTTGATCAGAACTAAGATTATTAATTGATCGATTGTTAATCAAATATTTTCCAGAACTTGATCTTTCAAGTCCTCCTAAAATATGTAATAGTGTTGTTTTTCCAGCACCCGAGGAACCTACTATAGATAATATTTCACCTGTTTCAACATCTAAATTAATTCCCTTTAAAACATGAGTTTTATCATATGAAAAATGAATTTCTTCAAGTCTTAACATTTTTTTTAACTTTTTTTGAGATAAAGATAATCCAAATAATAAACAACTTTTAGCGATAAACTATTTTGTTGTTGTAAATTAAATGATTCCTCAACATTATCTAACCAATTATAGTTTACAGAATTAGTTTGATTATCAACACCATTTTTCCAGACTAAACTTATTTGGCTACCTGGAGCAAACCACCAATTTAATCCAATATCAGCTGTCCAGGTAGAGTAATTAATGTTATAGTCCTCTGTGTTATTATTTTCAATTTCAGTTTTAACTAGATATCCTTCATTATCAATTCTATTGAAATCTAGGATTTCAACTTGATCTATGTGATATCTTAACTTCATCGAAAAATCAATTTTGTTATTAATAATATAACTTCCTGAGAAAACATTAGTAACCATTCGAGTATTTCTTAATGATATAATTGGTTGTGTATTTTGTGTATTTGATATTGCAAGATCATCTAAATATCCTATTTCATTATATCTATTTCTAAGCGATAGAACATATTGCATTGATATTTTATCATTAAACCTGACTCTAGGGGACACTCTGGCTCTATATTCTTTTTCTGAGTACAGCGGTTTTATAGTTGTACCACATCCAAAATCAACAGCAAATTTATTTCTATAGTCACTCGACATATAAGTTCCAAATCTATAGGATTTTGATCTTTTTAGAGGTTTTTCAAAATCATTTGTTCTGGCTTCATAATAATCATCTTGCTCATATGGGTTAATTACAATTTTTGCCATTGTAAACAAATAATTTTTAAGCATGTATTTGCTTTCTGCCTCAATTTCTAAGTTAACAAATTTGTTTTCAGTGTAAAGTGTATTATGTTTTATAAAAATGTAATTTTTAGAAAAAATAAAATTTTTGTTCTCATTTAGCTGTTCATATCCAATATTAATCCCATTTGTTATTTCGTTGTTTGAATACAAAAACCCTAGATCATTGGGATTGTACCTATCGTCCTCAAACATTGAATAAAGTTCGTATCTATAATTGCCACTATTTTTTGCGGCTTTTAACATTCCAGCAAATCCAATGTTGGAACTATCTGAAAAGAATTCTTGGCTCATTTTTAAGTTTGCTGAATATTCGTGAGTATTTTTCCTATTATTAAACTTTGTAAATACTCCTGTAACATTTGCATCTTTTTCGTTATTTGTATTAGTTACATTTGTATTCATAATACTAATGGAAGAACTATTTTTTAGAGCCTTATCGATTATAAAAACATTATAATTAGTTAATGGATTGTCTTCTGTTTTGTTGGTTATGGCATTTAATGCAGCAATTCCTAAGCCGTTTTTAGTTCTTCCTGTAACTTTAGTTGCATTCAGAAGGTCATCTTGTAATCTTCTGCTGTAAAACATTTCTCCGCCCTTATTAAATAATTCAATACCTTCATTAAAAAACTGTCTATTTTCTTCATATTTTACTTCAAATGGAGATAAATTTAAAACCATTGCATCTGATGCTACTTGTCCAAAGTCAGGAATCAAGGTCATGTCTAATGTAAAACTTTCATTTAGGCCATATTTTAAATCCATCCCATAATTNTATGGGAATGATGTTTCTCCATCATAGGAGTCTAGATAAATTGAAGCATATGGCATAAAGGAAAGTCTGATTGGACTTTCAATATTATTAATTCCGCTTAATAANCCAGATTGTAAAGAATAGTTTTCAAATTTTACATCAATTGGATTCCATGAATATTCTTCTCTGTATCTTCTAATTTTTCTGAACATATTTAGAGCCCAGGGTTGATTGTTGTCTGGAAATCTAATTTGTGATAAGGGTATGGCTATTTCTGCAGACCACCCTTTATCAAAAATATCAACTGCTGAGTTCCAAACTGCATTCCATGATTTATCACCACCATCTTTAGACATTTTTTTGTCAATTTGAACACCAGAGGCTGTTATTATAAAATTGTACTCTACTTGAGTATTATTGAATGGATCAATTAAAATTCCAAATACATCAAAGTTTTTATTGTCGTCATCTCTTTTGCTTAGCTCTTTTAAAATACTGTCAGGCGAATTATCATACATTACTGCAGCAAAATATAGGTTTTGATTGTCATAACATATCTTTACTTCTGTTTTTTGGTATGAGCGCTCTGGAAGACCATTTTTAGGCTTAAATTGAGTAAAATTATTTGCTACATCAATTTTTTTCCAAACATTATCGTTTATAACACCATCAATTTTGGGTTTTTTATTTGTCTTTTGAATGTTGTAAATCTTTTTTTCTACAAATTGGGCAGTTGATAAAAAGGGTGTAAGAAAAAATAAAATGTAAAGAATTCTCATTAAAAAAAAATATTTGCAAAAATAGACAATAGATTGTGGTATTTAAAATCAATGATATATTTTTACATCATTAAAAATTAAAGATGAACTTACACGAATATCAAGGTAAAGAATTACTTTCTAGTTTCGGAGTTAGAATTCAGAGAGGAATTGTTGCATCAACGAGTGAAGAAGCTGTTAAAGCAGCCGAGAAATTAAACCAGGAAACAGGAACTTCATGGTGGGTAATAAAAGCGCAAATTCACGCTGGAGGAAGAGGAAAGGGAGGAGGAGTAAAATTAGCAAAATCTATTGAGGAAGTAAGATCTATATCTGATCAAATATTAGGCATGCATTTGGTTACACCACAAACTTCTTCAATGGGTAAAGTAGTAAATCAAGTACTTATTGCTGAAGATGTATATTATCCAGGAGAAAATGAAACAGATGAATTTTATATGTCAGTTTTGTTAAATAGATCAACTGGAAGAAATATGATAATGTACTCAACAGAAGGTGGAATGGATATTGAGAAAGTAGCTGAAGANACTCCTCATTTAATTTTTACCGAAGAAATTGACCCTAGTTTAGGCTTACAACCTTTTCAGTGTAGAAAAATTGCATTTAATCTTGGACTGAGTGGAACCGCTTTCAAGGAAATGACAAAATTTGTTTTTTCACTTTATGAAGCNTATGATAATACTGATTCTTCTTTGTTTGAGATAAATCCTGTTCTTAAAACATCAGATGATAAGATAATGGCTGTTGATTCAAAAGTGACATTAGATAATAACGCTTTATTTAGACACAAAGATTTTGTATCACTAAGAGATAAAAGAGAGGAAGATCCTACAGAAGTAGAAGCAGACGAGTATGGACTAAATTTTGTAAAGCTAGATGGTAATGTTGGTTGTATGGTAAATGGTGCGGGCCTTGCCATGGCTACAATGGATATCATTAAAATGGCTGGTGGAAATCCTGCTAATTTTTTGGATGTTGGTGGTACTGCTGATGCAAAAAGGGTAGAACAAGCATTTAGAATTATTCTTAAGGACAAAGGGGTAAAGGCTATTTTAGTTAATATTTTTGGGGGTATAGTCAGATGTGATAGAGTAGCACAAGGTATTGTTGATGCCTATAAAAACATAGGAAAAATTGATGTTCCATTAATTGTTAGACTTCAAGGGACTAATGCCTCTGAAGCAAAAGACTTGATCGANAAAAGTGGTTTAGAAGTTCAATCGGTGATCNTACTTCAAGAAGCTGCTGATAAAGTAGCTGAGGCAGTTTCATAGTTAATTACACATGCTGGCACATTTTTGACCATCGATTGCAGCNGACATAATTCCACCTGCGTAACCAGCCCCTTCTCCACAAGGATATAAGCCCTGAATATTAACATGTTCTAAAGTTTTATTATTTCTAGGGATTCTAATAGGTGATGAAGTCCTTGTTTCTGGNGCATGCACAATTGCATCATTTGTAAAATATCCTTTCATTTGTTTCCCAAACTCTATAAAGCCTTGCTTTAAATTATTAAAAATAAANTCAGGAAATAAGTCTTTTATATTTGAAGANTCTGTACCAGGATAATAAGAAGTTTTTGGTATTATATTGGAAATTTTTCCATTTGTAAAATCAACAAGTCTTTGTGCGGGTACTTTTTGAGTTTTTCCACCCATTTCCCATGCTTTCTGCTCAATATTTTTTTGAAATTCAAGACCAGAAAATAATCCATATTTTTTAAAATCTTTGAAATCGTTCATTTTCAATTCCACGACTATTCCTGAGTTTGATGTAGGGTAATTTCTTTTTGATGGAGACCAACCATTTGTCACAACTTCGTTTTGTTTTGTTGCACATGGGGCAATAATACCACCTGGACACATGCAGAATGAATAAACACCTCTATTGTTTATTTGTCTTGAAATTGAGTAAGGCGCAGCTGGAAGATAATCTCCTCGAGTTTTACATTTGTATTGAATCTGATCAATTAGTTCTTGACTATGTTCAACTCTAACTCCTACTGAGAAAGGCTTAGGTTCCAATGTTACACCTTTGGAATGTAAAAGATAGAAAATGTCTCTAGCAGAGTGTCCAGTTGCTAAAATCACTTTCTTACAATCAAGAATTGTTTTGTTATTAATAGTGATTGATTTAACTTTTTTGTTTCTGATTAAAATATCCGTAAGTCTTGAATTGTAAAGNATTTGTCCTCCAAAATTTAAAATAGTTTCTCTTATATTTTCAATTATTTTTTGAAGTTTATTAGTTCCGATATGTGGATGAGCATCTATTTTAATGATTGGATTTGCTCCATGTTCAACTAAAATATTTAAGATTTTACTTACATCTCCTCTTTTTTTAGATCTTGTGTAAAGCTTTCCATCAGTGAATGTTCCTGCGCCTCCTTCACCAAAGCAATAATTTGAGTCGTCATTGATAATATGATCCTTAGTAATTTTTGCGATGTCTTTTCTTCGGTCTTTAACTTTTTTTCCTCTCTCAATTATAATTGGCTTTAAACCCATTTCTANAAGCNTTAAAGCAGCAAATAGACCTGCTGGTCCAGCTCCAATAATTATTACCTCTTTTGCATTTTTAACATTTTTGTATCTAGTAGGCTGATTTTCTTCAATATATTTTTCATTAATATATACATCAATTTTAAGATTTATTTTTATAATTTTTTGTCTAGCATCAATTGATTTTTTTTTGATATTTAAAAAAGAAATATTTTTTTTATCAATGTTTAAGNTATTAGATACCTTNTTTAAAAGTAACNGTTTTTTNTCAGAGCACTCAGGNGAAACTCTTATTTCTATTGTTTTNATCATTTAGGTAAAGTTACGTAATGATTTANTAAAACTAATAAATGATAAATTTTATCGTTTNTAAATTATCAAAAAACTTATAATTTTGGTCAATGCTTAGATTATTATCAACTTTTGTAGCTTCCGTATTTTTATTTACCTCATATTCCCAAGAAAAAATAGTTGTTTCTCCATTTATTACAGTTGATGGTGAAAGAATCTTGACATCGGAGATCCCTCAACTTGATATTATAGATTTTAAAGATAATAATGAGAGAAAAAGTTTTTTTAGACTGAGGAAAAGAGTTCTTAAAGTTTATCCATATGCAATAGAAACAAAAATTAAAGTTGATTCACTTAACAATGCACTAGAAAAAATTGAGAAAAGAAGAAAAAAAAGAAGATATATTAGAGAGGTTACCAAAATCATTAAAAAACAATATACATCTGCTTTAAAAAATCTTACTATGAAGGAAGGTAGAATCTTAATAAAATTAATATATCGTGAAACTGGGATTAGTACTTACAATCTTTTAAAACAGTACAGGGGTTGGTGGAATACAACAATGTGGCAAACTTTTGCCAGAATGTATAATATGGATTTGAAAACTATTTTTGACCCTCAAAACGTTAGAGAGGATATGTTTATTAATAAAATAATTAGTCAAGCTAAAAAAGAGGGTAGATTTAATTAATATTTTACAAATTTCTTTGATATTTTTTTATCCTCATAGTATATATTAATTATATAGGTGCCTTTATTTAAATTACTTACATTCAGTTTGTTAGAATTTTCAGATGCTATTTTAACTTTACCTATTTTATCAACAATCTCAATTAATCCTATAGAAAAATTACTGTTAACGGTAAGAATCTCTGATGTTGGATTTGGAAAAACATTTATATAATTGTTATCTGTATTTGATAATGATGTAGATGCTCTTCCATTTTCAAAGTATAGGAAACTATCGCCTTGAAAGCCTGATGCTATAATGTCTAAATCACCATCACCATCTAGATCAACCATTTCAGAGTTAATTATAATTCCAGCGTAACTAGTGTCAGGTGTTAATCCAAAAGGGTTAGTTGTTTGAAATGATAACATAGGATTGGTTGTTGATCCTTTATTTTGTTGATATTTAAATTCGTAAGCAATATTTCCATCAAGATAAGGAGTTGTGAGTAAATCATAATCTCCATCGCCATCAATATCTCCAAATGAAGGTATTACAGGATACATCGAGCTAGGATTTGTAATTCCAAATGAATTAAGTTGAGGTGTATTAAACTGTGGTGATGACTGCGTACCTACATTTTCAATGAATAACATTTTTTGATTTTGTATTCCAGAACTTGTTAAAATAGCGGAGGAACAGACTACATCATAATCTCCATCACCATCAATATCGACTACATCAGAAAGACCAATAATTGAATCTATTGATAGACCAAAAGGGTTATTTTGTTGAGCTGAAAAGAGGGGGATAGATGGATTTCCAACATTTTCATAATACTTAAAAACAGTATTAACATCGTAATTATAATAGCCAGTACTGTAATTATAATATGGATATAGCCCAGAAAATGAAGCTAAAATATCGTAATCTCCATCATTATCTAAATCAATAACATTGTGAGATAAAAGTGAGCCATATAAAGAAAAGTTTTGTGGTGATGAAAGGTTAAATGGGTTTTTAACTCCATTTGAAAACTGAGGATTAGTATTTGTTCCAAGATTTTCGTGATAAATAAAAACAGTGTTTGAATAATATGAATAATATCCTGTATTAATTTCTTGAGTTTCATACAGTAAATCTAAATCTCCATCATTGTCCATGTCAACAAATTGAGTTTTTCCAGCATAATAGTAGCCACCAATATTGCTATTTAAGTTTATACCAAATGGATTTGTACTTGGAACGGAAAAGGATTGAGCCTTTATCTCATTTGTATTAATACCCAAAAGAAATGCAAAAGAGCCAAGTATGTATTTTAATTTTTTGCTAGATAAAACTCCTCTTAGAATATTAATTAGTTCTTTAATTTTGACAATATGCTTATTTATCTTTGAGGATAAAGTGTCGTTATTTTTCTCTATTAAACCTTTTAGTTTAAAAACATGATTTTTAAGCTGTCTCTCCTTTCTAGAAAAATGTTTATTTAACATTAGAAATTTTAATTATACAATATTAATTATTCTTTTTTTCTTTTCCAAAATGTTGAATTTGGTAATGATAATCCTTCATTATGATCACCAGTTAATGTATTTAAAATATTAGGTCTTCTTTTATTTTTTAGAATATGAACATCATAGATTTCATCTAGTGAATTTAAATAATTAATTTTTCCAGAAATACTTTTTGTTGGAAGATGTACAATAATAATTCCTGCCTGATTAGCATTTTTGGCAAAATCTAACTTTCCAAATGTTGATGAATTTTTTCTAAGTTTTGAAATACCAATAAACAAATAATCATTATGTAGACTCATTCCCCTTACAAACCCGTCAATTTTAACAATAACTTCATAACTTCCATCTTTTGTATTTATTTTCGTTAGCTCACCTGTTGCAGATTGTAAAACATAGAGTTCATTATTAAATATTCTTGGGGTATGAGGCATAGCCAGACCTTGGCAAATAATTTGATTTTGATCAATGTCATATACAACACCTGATGATGTTATATTATCTCTCCAACTTTGAGGAGTATTACCATTGTTAAATGCAGTAGCGTATTTTGGTTTTCCATTAAGCATTGCCATTCCATTCAAATGACATCTATCTTCAGATGTAATTTTGTCAATTTGAGGAGGAGCCCAGATAGGTTTAAAACTATAGTTGTCATCAATTTCTATAATACAAGAAAAAAGGGTATTAACTGCATATAGGTTTCCATTCAAGCCAAAACTTAGATCGTGAATATCTACTGCCCCTGTATGATAAGTAACTCTAGGCATATATAGTGCATCATACTTATTTGGTGCTTTAGGATAATAATTAGCAAGTTCTTTTGAATTTTTAAATAAAATAATTTCATCTCTACAAGCAACTGCAATTTTTTGATTTTCGTAGTCTTCAGCAATGCCCATTGCTTTATTAAAGTTTCTTGGCAGTTGACTTAGGGAATCTTCGTCTTTGGCTGATATAAAAACAAGTTTTCCTGCTTGATAAGTTGAAATAGCAATAGTACAATTAAGCTTTAAAAGCAATTCTGGTACTTGTGGACTAAATTGACAACTAAATGGCGCTAAGGCCTTGCTTTCGTCCTTATTTAGCATTTATTTTTTAAATTGATCAGCAACTCTTTTGTTTCTTGGTCCATCGGAATAATCGTAAAAGCCTTGTCCTGTTTTAATTCCTAACTCCCCGTTCTTTACCATTTTAATTAAAAGAGGTGAGGGTTTATATTTTTCATCATTGAACCCTTCGTGCATCACTTGTAAAATAGAAAGACAAACATCTAAACCAATGAAATCAGCTAGATGTAAAGGTCCCATAGGGTGTGACATACCTAAAATCATCACAGTATCAATACCTTCAACATCACTAACATTTTCTTCAAGTGTATATATTGCCTCGTTAATCATAGGCATTAAAATTCTATTTGCAACAAAACCAGGGGCATCATTAACCTCCACAGGTATTTTATTTAATTCTTTACTTAATTGCATAATAGTATTAGTTGATTCATCAGATGTTTGTTTTCCTCTAATAACTTCAACTAATTTCATTATTGGAACTGGATTCATAAAATGCATTCCAATTACTTTATCTTTTCTGTTGGTAACATTAGCAATTTGGGTAATTGAAATTGAAGAAGTATTTGTAGCTAAAATTGTTTCGGGCTTGCAAATTCCATCTAAATCCTTAAAAATTTTGAGCTTTAGCTCAACATTTTCTGTTGCAGCTTCAACAACTAAATCACTATTAGCTACCCCTTGATTGAAATCAGTTGTTGTATCAATATTTTTTAAGGTTTTGATTTTTTCTTCACTAGTTATTTTTTCTTTTGCTACCATTCTATCTAGATTTTTTGAAATTGTAGCAACTGCTTTTTGTAGATTATCATCAGAAATATCAACAATTGATACTTTAAAGTCTTTCTGAGCAAATGTGTGTGCAATACCATTTCCCATTGTACCTGCTCCTATTATTGTTATTTTTTTCATAATTTATTTTTTAGTTTATAATTTTTAGATTATCAAAACTCATTTCTTCATAAGGGCTAGGATCATTTCTCCTCATATTAATGAAGACTTTAAATGATTCAGCGCCAATACTTTCAGAAACTGTTTGAGTTAAATTTATGTAGATTTTATTCCAATTATTTTTTGGTGTTACCCAGATTAACTCTCTTTTTACGACATCTTGAGGATAATTAACATACATTCCAACCAAAAATTCAGTAGATGATTTATAGTCTAGTTCTAAGTATATTGGAGAGCCCTGCTGTGGTAAAATTAAATTTTCAGTAGCTATTTCAAAATTAATACTTGGACTCAAAATTTCTACAAATCCATATTTATTATTGTTCTCACTTACAATTGTAAAATCAAGTTCACTATTAATTGTTGAGTCAATTATTGTACCTGGATTTTCAAAATCCTCTTTAATAGCTTCAAAGCTAGTGTTATAAGAAAAATTAGGATTAATTTCAACCACTTCATCTTTAACGAGACTTATAGTATCTAAATAGCTTGTATAGAAAGGATATTGTACTCTAGTAGAAGCTATTCCATTTGCCTTTATACCTGCTTTAACTCTAATATTTTTTATTCCATTGTCTAAAACCGGAAATACAACTGGAATTTCGTAAACTCCTTGTAAATTATCTTCAATATATATCCAAACGTCTGTAATATTTTCTGTGTTTGATCCAAAATATTCATTATAATTTAGATAAATACTATCAACTTTTATAAAAGAAGGTATATCTTCTTTTTTTTCACATGAAATAATGCTAATACAATAAAGTAAAAGGAAAATTTTTTTCATTTTTAATTTAACAACACAATGTGTATTATATTTTTTAAATTTTTGAGATCAATACTACTTAAATGCTTTTTTTGTAAAGTATTTATCAAAAATACACTTTAAACATTTATTATTGTCATTCAATGAAGGATAGTTTTTTACATAAAGGATTAAGAAAAAAATTAGTTGATGAAATTTCAAAAAAGGGTATTACAGATTCGAAAATATTGGATGCTATTATGAATATTCCAAGACATCTTTTTTTAGATAATGCTTTTATTAATTTTGCATACCAAGATAAAGCTTTCCCAATCGGATCAGGTCAAACTATTTCTCAACCATATACTGTAGCTTTTCAAACTCAATTGTTAGATTTAAAACCATATCAAAAAATTCTTGAAATTGGAACAGGATCTGGATATCAAGCTGCAGTCTTAAAGGAATTAAAACTTGATGTTTATACAATTGAGAGACATAAAGATTTATTTAAAAAAACTAAAGAATTTTTACCATCAATTGGTTATGAATGTATGTTTATATATGGAGATGGCTATAAGGGTTTACCAAAATTTGCCCCATTTGATAAAATACTAATTACGTGCGGTGCTCCAAGAATTCCAGAACAATTAATTAAACAGTTGAAGATTGGAGGTAAAATGGTAGTTCCTGTGGGAGAGGGTGATACGCAAAGAATGCATTTAATTGAAAAAATTTCTGATAATGAAAATAAAATATCAACTCATGGAGAATTTTCATTTGTTCCAATGCTTGAAAACAGAGTTGATAACGATTAAATTTTATCTAAATTTCTGAGGATTATTTCACAACCTTTTTTTATTTCTTCTTTAGAGATTGTTAGAGGCGGGGTTATTCTAATAGAAGAGTTATTAAATAGAAAGAAAAATAAAAGCAAACCATCATCCATACATAATTCAACAATTTTATTTGTTGATTTATTATCGAACAAATCTAGAGCTAACATTAATCCTTTACCTCTAATTTTTTTAATTTTTTTATGAACTAATAATTTTTTAAATAGAATCTCTTTTTCATTTATTTCTTCATATAATTTGTTTTTAATGATAAATTTTAATGTTGCTAGGCTAGCAACGCAACTAATAGGATGACCTCCAAAGGTTGTTATATGACCAAGTTTAGGAGCAAAAGTTAATTTATTCATATTTTCCCATGATGAAATAAATGCTCCTATTGGAAAACCACCTCCCATTCCCTTAGCTATACACAAAATATCAGGCACAATCGGACTATTTTCAAAACCAAAAAGTTTTCCAGTTCTACCGTAACATGTTTGAATTTCATCCATAATTATTTGAACATTAAACTGTTTACATTTTTTATTTAATTCAATTAAAAAATCTTCATTGGCAATTTTAAATCCACTTCCACCTTGTATTGTCTCAACAATTACTGCAGCTGTTTTTTTAGTAATATTTTCAAGAGACTTAATATCATTAAATATTATTTGTTTACAATTTGGTAAAAGTGGTCGGTATTTTGATTTGTAATATTCATTTCCCATTACACTCAATGCACCTTGAGTAGATCCATGATAAGAACCTTTAAAATATATAATTTCGGATCTGCCACTTATTCTTTTGGCAAGCTTCATAGCTCCCTCAATAGCTTCAGTTCCTGAGTTTGTAAAATATGATGTTGAAAGACTTTTTGGTAAATTTTCTGAAAGTAACTTTGCTAATTCGTATTGTGGTTTTTGAATATATTCTCCATAAACCATCACATGAGTATATTTATCTAATTGATCTTTAACAGCATCTGTTATATATTTGTTTGAGTGCCCTATAGAATTAGCAGAGACTCCGGCAACAAAATCTAAATACTTTTTATTGTTTGTATCAAAAATATAACAACCAATGGCTTTTTTAATCTTTAAAAGAGATGGGTATGGGAATGTTTGTGCTTGATACTTTTTATATATATCAACAACTGACGACATTTTATTATTTTCTATCAATAACTTTTTTTACAGCATTAACAATATCATTAGAGGTAAGTCCATATTTTTCCATTAATTGTCTTGGGGTACCACTTTCCCCAAAAGTATCATTTACACCTACCATTTCAAGTGGTAGTGGCAATTTTCTACTTAAAAGTTGAGCAACACTATCTCCAAGTCCCCCGTTTAGCATATGTTCTTCAGCAGTAACAATACATTTAGTTTTAGAAACTGATTTCAAAATAGCATCACTGTCTAATGGTTTAATAGTATGAATATTAATAATTTCTGAACTTATACTCAATTTATCAA
>PBAG01000028.1 GCA_002715885.1 Flavobacteriales bacterium
AACATATTTCTTTGATTACGGGAATGCTTTTTTGCTGGAGGCGTCCAAAGCTGATGCAGATATTGTTAATGAGGATGGAAGCTTTAAATATCCAAGCTATGTTCAGGATATTATGGGTCCAATGTGTTTCGATTATGGCTTTGGACCATTCAGATGGGTATGCTCATCTGGAAAACAAGAAGATTTAGATATAACGGATTCAATTGCATGTGAAGTTTTAGAAAAATTAGTAATAAATGCACCTGATGATACCAGACAACAAATGAAGGATAACATTCAGTGGATTAAAGCGGCGAAAGAAAATAATTTGGTAGTAGGTTCCAAAGCAAGGATTCTTTATGCAGATTCTAATGGTAGAATTGAAATCGCAAAGGCCTTCAACAAAGCAATTCAACAAGGGAAAATCGGTCCTATTATTTTAGGTAGAGATCATCATGATGTTTCTGGAACGGATTCACCTTATAGAGAAACCTCTAATATTTATGATGGATCACAATTTACTGCTGACATGGCAATTCAAAATGTAATTGGAGACTCGTTTAGAGGGGCTACATGGGTTTCTATTCACAATGGTGGAGGTGTTGGATGGGGTGAAGTAATAAATGGTGGATTTGGTATGGTAATAGACGGAAGTGAAGAAGCTGATCAAAAAATCAAGAATATGCTTTTTTGGGATGTTAATAACGGAATAGCTAGAAGAAACTGGGCTAGAAATAAAGAAGCAAATTTCGCCATAAAAGAAGCGATGAAGATAAATAAAAATCTAGATGTTTTTTTACCAAATATTGCAGATGATGAAAGCTTTGAAAATCTTAACTTTTAGATTATCTAATTTCAGCACCAACTCCTTTTTCTAACCCACTGATAAGTTTACTCATTATCTCATCAATTTGATAATCTGTTAAGGTTTTAGAGTTATCTTCAAAAACAAATGAAATAGCATAAGACTTTTTACCATCTGGAAGTTTTTTTCCTTTGTAAACATCAAATAAATTGATTTGACTTAATAAAGAACTATTTACGTTCATAGCAATTTTCTTTATTTTTTCAAATGAAACTGAATCATCAATCAACAAAGAAAGGTCTCTTCTTATTTTAGGAAATTTATTGACAGGTATATATGAAACCTTATTAAATTTTACCAATCGGAGCATTAAATCCCAATTAAAATCTGCTATAAAAACAGTGTTTCGGATTTTAAATTTTTTTAAAATACTTTCTTTTACATTTCCAAAATACACCAAATTTTCTTCTTTAATATTGTAAGATAATCCATTACTTAAACCAAAGGAAGAAATATTTTTTGATTTATACTTTTTTATATTAAGTCTCTCAAGAATTGTTTGTACGTATTCTTTGATAAAAAAGAAATCTACAGATTCTTTTCTTATGTTCCAATTTTCAGCAAATTTATCTCCAGTACAACAAAGAAATAGGTGTTGTTTTTCATGATATTCATTGTCTTTGAAATATGTCTTTCCAAATTCATACAATTTCAGATTATTATTCTTTCTGTTTAAATTATATTCTGTTGATTCTAAGGCAGAAAACAGCAGAGTTCTTCGCATTATATTAAGATCAGAGCTCAATGGGTTGACAATAGTAACATTGTTCACATTTGCATAATCATCAATCAAATCATTATATGAAATCTTCGTTAAAGAATTATTCACTATTTCGTTGAAACCATTATTAGAAAGTACATTAGATATAATTTTTTTTAGGTCATGCGATTCAATTTCATTTTTAATTGAAATAGAAGTTGATATTTTATCTGGCAATCTAACTTCATTAAAACCATAAATACGTAAAACTTCTTCAATCACATCAATTTCTCTAGTCACATCTACCCTATATGTTGGAATTGAAAGTTTTAATAGCTCATCGGATTCATCTTCAATTCCAATTTCAAGAAACTTTATTATGTCAATTACGAGCTTTTTGTTAATTTCTTCACCTACAATTTTATTTAATGAACTAAACCTAAAATTAATTGACTTATTTTTTATTGGTTGAGGATATATGTCTACAATTTCAGAAGAAATAGACCCCCCACATAAATCTTTGATTAGAACAGATGCTCTTTTAAGNGCNTAAATNGTNATATTTGGGTCACANCCTCTTTCATATCTAAATGAAGCATCTGTATTTAANTTATGTCGTTTTGCAGTTTTTCTAATAGTAACTGGATTAAAATACGCAGACTCTAAAAANATNCTAGTTGTNTCTTNAGTCACACCAGAATCCAAACCTCCAAANACTCCTGCAATACACATAGGCTCTGTTTGATTAGAAATTACTAAATCTTCATTTGATAGAGATTTCTCACTACCATCAAGAGTTGTAAATACTGAATCAGTCTTTGCAGTTTTTATAATGATTTTATTGCCCTTAATTTTTTTTGCATCAAATGCATGTAACGGTTGACCTATTTCGTGAAGAACAAAATTGGTGACATCTACAACATTATTCGTAGGTTTTATTCCGATAGATAAAAGTTTATTTTGTAACCACTCAGGAGATTCTTCAACTTTTAAATCAGTAATTGTTATACCCGAGTACCTTGGACACAGCTCAGAGGATATTACTTCAACATTAATTTCTAAATCATTGTTGTCAATCATAAAATCNTCAACTGCTGGTATTGACAAGTTAAGCTTGTGACCTTTTCTATTTAAAACTGCTTTTAGGTCTCTTGCAACTCCAATATGTGACATTGCATCAGATCTATTTGGAGTTAAACCTATTTCANATATAGTATCGGTTTTAACCTCAAAATATTCAGAACCTGCTAAACCAACCTGAGCATCTTGAGAAAGAACCATTATTCCATCTGTCTTNGCNCCTAGTCCTATTTCATCAGGCCCACAAATCATTCCATTTGAAATTTGACCTCTAATCTTACTTCTCTTTATTTTAAAAGAATCTTCTGAATAATGCATCCACGTACCAACTGTAGCAACAGGAACTTTTATGTTTATTTCAACATTTGGCGCACCACAAACAATTTGTAGTGGCTCTTTCTCTCCAATATCAACAGTTGTCAGCTTGAGCCTATCTGCATCGGGATGTTTTTCAACTGAAAGAATTTTACCAATAACAATACCCTCTAAACCTCCTTTGATTGACTCAAATTTGTGAANACCCTCAACTTCCAATCCAATATCAGTCAATAAANCTGCAATCTCATCAATTGATAAATTTACTTTTAAGTACTCTTGAAGCCAGTTATTAGAAATTTTCATATTTTGATAATAGCAAGCAAATTTAAATAAGTTAATGTAAAGTTAATAATATACTTTAATCATTTGCCAAATATTTTTTTACTCTCTTTAGATACAACATATTATTGGCATTGTTAGATAAACCANAGATATTCTTTTGTGTGAATCTTAAAATATTATCATAATACAGTGGTACTATTGGTGCATTATCAATTATAATTTGATCCATTTTATTGTAGTAAATAAAACGCAAAGAATCGTTACTTACAGATAAACTTTTTTCATACAAATAATCAAATTCCTTATTATTAAAATGTGTATAATTTGGACCGTTTGGAGAATGATTTTTACTATAAAAAAGAGACAGATAATTTTCAGCATCAGGATAATCAGCTATCCAACTAGCTCTAAAAAATGACAATTTTGATGTGGCTACCATTTGACGATGAGTAGATGGAGGACTGACATTTATTTCAATTTCTAACCCATTTTTTGCTAATTCGTTNTGTATATATTCGCAAATGTCTAGATACGATGAGTTGGTAGATAAAATAATTGGACTTAATTTTCCATTGTTTTCAAGTTTNACCTCATTTATTAATTCTAAAGATTTTTGCTTATCATAGTCGTATCCGATTAATTTATCATTAAATGAAGGCATTCCTCTTGGAACAAATCCATTAATTGCCGGTGTTCCAATATTATTACGCAAAAACTTAAGCATTTTTTTTCTATCAAAACCATAATTAATTGCCTGTCTTATTTTTAAGTTTTTGACAGGAGATAGAGTATCTTTAGCGTAAAACCCTAAATATTCAGTATTTAAATAATTTTGAGTAAAAAGTTTTATCTTTTTTTCATATTTACTGTTGAGTTCTCCTTCTTTGCTTAAAATTTCATCTTTGTATGATGCATCAATTCCAGAAAGAAAATCAAGATTTCCCAAAACAAATTGTAAAAAAGCTGCTTGTTTGTCTCTTAAAAAAGTGATAGATACACCATCCAAAAAAGGTAATCTTTTTTCATTTTGATATTCAAAATAGTTTTGGTTTTTTCTAAAAATTAATTTTTCCCCCTTTTGCCAAAGTTGAAATTTAAATGGTCCTGTTCCGATTGGATTTGAGTGAAAATCAGTCGATTCAACAATTTCTCTAGGTACTACAGAGCAATATTGCATTGATAACAGACCTAGAAATCCAGGAAATGGAGATTTTAGTTTAATTGTAAAAATTGAATCATTTTTTGCTTCAAAACTTTTAACATTTGACAAAACCCATCTTCCTGGTGATGCTACATTATCGTCAATTAGGCGATTTAAAGAATATTCAAAGTCAAAAGCGTTAACTTTTCTCCCTTTTTCTAAGCTAGCTTTATCAACATTATGAAAATAAACATCATCTTTCAAAAGAAAATCATAAACTAGTTTGTCATTCGAAATTTCCCATGATTTTGCAATACAAGGTTGGATATTTAAGTTACTATCTAATTGAACTAAGCCATTGAATAGTTGTGCTGTTGCCCAAACAGAGGCTAAGTCTTTAGAAAAAGCAGGGTCCAGTGAATTAATACCTGATATTTCGTTGTATTTAAAAATTGAAAGATTACTTATGTCCTTATTTTCAGAACATGAAATAAAAATAGACAAAAGTATTAGCAAAAAATATCTCACTTAACAAATCTACGACATTCTATTAATTAATGATCTATTTTATATTTTTGCAAAATGTTTGTAGGAAAAAAAGTTGCCTTTTATACTCTAGGTTGTAAATTAAATTTTTCAGAAACTTCTACTATTTCTAGACAGCTTACTGATATGGGTTTTGTGAAGACTGAATTTAATAGTGGAGCAGATTTGTTTGTAATTAACACCTGCTCTGTTACTGAAAATGCTAACAAAGAATGTAGAAGAATTATCAGAAAAGCAAAAAAAATATCTCCAAAATCTTCAGTGATAATAACTGGTTGTTATGCACAATTAAAACCAGAGTCAATAAGTGAAATTGAAGGAGTTGATATGGTTGTCGGTGCCAATGAAAAGTTTAATATACCTAAGCTATTAAAAAACTTTAATAATAAAGTTACAGAAATTCATGGTTGCTCAATTAATAATTTAGATTACTTTTCTTCATTTTCTCTAAATGATAGAACAAGATCTTTCTTAAAAATACAAGATGGGTGTAATTACCCTTGCACATATTGCACAATACCTTTAGCCAGAGGCAGAAGCAGATCTGACAATATTAATAATATAGTACTAAACGCAAAAAAAATATCTCAACAGGGTATAAAAGAAATTGTCTTAACCGGTGTTAATATCGGTGACTTCAAACAAAAAAATCTGAGGTTCATTGATTTAATTAAACAACTAGACATGGTAAAAGGCATTGAAAGATATAGAATATCTTCCATTGAACCTAACCTTATAACAGATGAAATAATTGATTTTGTTAAAAAATCACAAAAATTCATGCCTCATTTTCATATCCCTTTGCAATCAGGTTCGGATAATATATTGCGATTAATGAAAAGAAGGTATAATACTGAACTATACAGAGATAAAATAAAAAAAATAAAAGAAGAAATTCCTAATGTTTGTATTGGTGCTGATGTTATTGTTGGTTTTCCAGGTGAAGACGATATTGAATTTAATAATACCTTTAATTTTATTAAAAGTCTTAATATTTCATATTTGCATGTTTTTTCATATTCTGAAAGAGAAAATACAAAGGCCATATTAATGCAAAATAAAGTGCCTAAGCAAAAAATTTCTGAAAGAAGTAAAATGTTAAGAATATTATCATCCAAACTTCAAAGAAAATTTTATTCTAATTATGAATCAACAGAACATAATGTATTATTCGAACAAGACAACAAAGAGGGATACATGTACGGATTCACAAAAAACTATATCAAAGTTAAAGCTCCCTTCAACAATGAACTTATAAAATCCTCATCAAATGTATTTTTAAACAAAGTTGACAGCAACTTGATAATGAAGGCAGAAATAAAAGAGTTATGTATCCAACAATAAGTCATCTAATAGAGGATCTGTTTGGTATTTATATTCCACTTCCTATACAAACATTTGGATTTTGGGTTGCAATTGCATTTATATCAGCAGCATATGTAATTAGATTAGAGCTTGAAAGAAAAGAAAAGAAAGGTTTAATTTCTAGTGTAAAGATTAAACAAATAATCGGTAAAAAGTTAAGCAACTGGGAAATTACAATAAGTGCTTTGACAGGTTTTATTTTAGGCTATAAAATCTTAGAAGGAATTCTTTTTTATGATGATCTAGTTGCTGACCCTCAATCATTTATTTTATCTAGCAGAGGTAATGTGTTTGGAGGTCTGATTTTTGCGTATTTATCCTACTATCAAAAAAATAAAGAAAATAAAAAGCAAATCTTGAGCAAACCAAAAGAGGTTGAAAAAACTATTCATCCTTTTGAGCTAGTAGGAAACATTACTATGATAGCTGCAATTTCTGGTATTGTAGGCGCTAAAATTTTCCATAATCTTGAGAACATTGACGATTTTCTAGCAGATCCAATTGGCCAATTACTTTCATTTAGTGGGCTTACCTTTTACGGGGGATTAATTTGCGGAACTCTAGCCGTTATTCTCTACTGTAGAAAATACAAAATTCCTATTATTCATCTAATTGATAGTGCAGCTCCCGCTTTAATGCTAGCATATGGTATTGGCAGAATTGGATGTCAAATGTCTGGAGATGGCGATTGGGGTATTGTTAATTTAGCACCTAAACCTGACTGGCTTTCTATCTTCCCAGATTGGGTTTGGAGCTATGATTTTCCAAACAATGTTATAAATGCTGGAGTATATATTGAAGGTTGTACAGGAAGATTTTGTTCTGTTCTTCCCGAGCCGGTATGGCCAACATCACTTTATGAAACTATAATGTGTTTAATGTTATTTGGTCTTCTTTGGTTTCTAAGAAAAAAAATAAGTGTTCCTGGGCTAATATTTAGTATTTACCTAATTCTAAATGGTACTGAAAGATTCTTTATTGAAAAAATAAGAGTTAATACAGAATATAATTTTCTAGGTGGTATCACACAAGCTGAAATTATATCTTTCTGTTTAATAATTACTGGAATTTTGATGTCCATTTTCTTTATTCAAAAAAATAGAAACAAAAATATTTCTTAAGTAAATATGATGTTTACTAGCCTTTTACTTTTATTAAATAAAGGCCAATAAATGTTATAAAGCCATTTAATATTAATAATTCAAATCCAAATGGAATATATAAATTCAATACATAACAAATAACAGGAGATAGAATCGCAATTAATGGTACTAGCTTATCTCTTACTTGATACTTTGTAAATAATCCAAAAGAAAACATTCCAAGAAGTGGCCCATAAGTATAGCCTGCTACTGTAAATAAGGATTTTATGACACTTTGATCATTAATTGCATTAAAGATTAGGATGACCCCAAGTAAAACAAGTGATAATAAAAGGTGAACAAATTTTCTAGTTTTAATTTGCTGCTTAGGTTCTTGCTTTTCAAACTCGATGATGTCTACGCAAAATGCAGTAGTCAATGAGGTTAAAGCCGAATCAGCACTAGAATATGCAGCAGCAATAATTCCAACAATGAATAAAATACCAACATATACAGGCAAACCAGAGTTAAGAGCAATATTTGGGAACAACATATCAGCATTTTCGGGAGGAATAATAGCAAAGGTATCAGAGTATATATAAAGTAAAGCACCAAGAGATAAGAAAATTAGATCAACAAAAATTAGAATCGTACTAAATACAGTCATATTCTTCTGCGCATCTTTTAAATTTCTGCAACTTAAGTTTTTTTGCATTTGATCTTGATCCAGACCTGTCATTACTATTGCCATAAACATTCCAGAGAAAAACTGCTTAAAGAAGTACTTTTTATCAGTCCAATCATCAAAAAAGAACATTCTAGAGTAATCAGAATCAGCAATCAATGAAATAACAGATGATGTATTCACATCTAATCTCTGCATCAAAGTGTATGCTATAAGCACAACTGTAGACAACATAAATGTTGTTTGTAATGCATCGGTCCATATAATTGTTTTCATTCCGCTACGATAAGTATACAGCCAAATTAAAGAGATTGTAATTATCACGGTTACGTAAAAAGGAACATTCCAAGATTCAAAAACTGCAAATTGAAGTACCGTAGCAATTAAAAACAATCTAAATGAAGCCCCGATTGTTCTTGAAAGTAAAAAAAATGATGATCCAGTTTTATAGCTAGAATTACCAAATCTATCTCTTAGATAGGTATAAATCGATGTAAGTTCGAGTCTGTAATAAAGAGGTAGTAAAATCCTGGCTATAATAAAATATCCACAGAAAAATCCAAATACCATTTGCATGTATGAAAATTGACTGGATGCTACCCAGCCNGGAACAGAAATAAACGTAATACCTGAAAGTGTTGTTCCTATCATTCCATATGCAATAACAAACCAAGGTGAATTTCTGTTTCCTAGAAAGAAAGTGTCGTTACTATCATTTTTTCCAGTAACATATGANATGACAAAAAGAAGTAAAAAATATGCTGCTATACAGCTTAAAATGATTGTTGGATTCATTTGATTTTTTAATTACTACAAATGTAGAATTTTTAAATATTTATTTAATTTTACAGCAATGGAATTTCCCTCTGAACTTGTTAAAAATGCTGTTGAACAATTGTCTACCCTGCCTGGAATAGGAAAGCGTTCAGCTTTAAGGCTTGCACTCCACTTGTTGAAAAAAGATAAACATCAAGTTGAAAAGTTTGGGAAATCTTTTATTGATTTAATTAATAATATCAATTATTGTAAAGAATGCCATACAATCTCTGACTTAGACATATGCAAAGTTTGTTCAAACCCAAACAGAGATAAATCATTAATCTGCGTTGTTGAAGACATAAGAACTATGATGGCAATTGAAAACACCTTACAGTATAAGGGCGTTTATCATGTTTTNGGTGGACTAATCTCACCGCTTGAGGGTATTGCACCAGATGACTTAAAAATTCAAGAATTAATTTACAAAATAGAGAGATCAGAAATAAAAGAAATAGTTTTTGCTTTAAGTACAACAATGGAAGGTGATACAACCAACTATTATTTGTACAAAAAATTAAAGGACCAGAGTATAAAAATATCATCAATAGCTAGAGGAATAGCCATTGGTGACGAATTAGANTATACTGATGAAGTTACATTAGGTGCTGCTATCACAAGCAGATTGCCTTACACTGATAAGATTCAAACTGAATAAACAAAAACAAAAATTATTGATATAGATTTATTAATTTTGCATAAAATTTTTTAAAAAATGGCTAGAGTAGAATTGATTATGCCCAAAATGGGTGAAAGTGTTTCTGAAGCAACAATTATTGCATGGACAAAAGAAATTGGCGAAAATGTTGAGCTTGATGAAACAATAGTTGAAATAGCCACTGACAAAGTTGATTCTGAAGTTCCATCTACTCATGAAGGTAAATTAGTTGAAAAATTATTTGAAGCTGATGATTTAGTACAAGTTGGAGAAGCATTTGCTGTTTTAGAAACTGAGGGTGGTGATAGCTCTTCTGAAACAGATAATGCTGATGATAAAGTAGAAGATGCCTCTGCCCCAGCTCCAATAGCAGAAGAAAAAGCAGAAGATATACCTGCTCCTGCTCCAAAAGCTGAAGAAAAAGTTGCCCCTATTGTTAATTCTGGTGATCGTTTTTACTCTCCACTTGTAAGAAACATGGCAGCTAAAGAAAACATTGGTATTGATGAATTAAATTCAATCCCTGGTACTGGAAAAGACGGTAGAGTTTCAAAAGCTGATATGATTAATTATCTTAATAATAGAACTGCTACAACACAAGCTGAAGCTCCTAAATCTGAAACTACAACACAAGCAAAAGAGCCAGTAAAAGAAGTAAAATCTGAAGCTCCTAAAGCTGAAGCCCCAAAAGCAGCCCCTACCCCTATTGCTAATACTGGAGATGTGGAAATTGTTGAAATGGATAGAATGAGAAAGTTGATTTCTGCTCATATGACCATGTCAAAAGCAACATCCGCACACATAACATCTTTTGTTGAAGCAGACATGACAAATATTGTAAACTGGAGAAATTCGGTTAAAGAAAGTTTTAAAGCAAGAGAGGGACAAAATATCACCTTCACTCCGATTATTATTGAAGCAATGGCTAAAGCTGTAAAAGATTTCCCAATGATTAATGTTTCAGTTGACGGCACCAATATTCATATTCACAAAAATGTTAACATAGGAATGGCTGCAGCCTTACCAGATGGAAATTTAATAGTACCTGTAATAAAACATTGTCAAGATAAAAATCTAGTTGGAATAACTAAATCAGTAAATGACCTTGCTACTAGAGCAAGAGCAGGAAAGCTTGATCCAGATGATATTCAAGGCGGTACTATAACAATGACAAATGTCGGTACCTTCGGAAATTTAATGGGAACTCCTATAATTAACCAACCTCAAGTTGCAATAATGGCATGTGGTGTGATTAAGAAAAAGCCAGTAGTTATGGAAACAGAATATGGTGATGTTATTGCAGTCAGACATATGATGTTTTTATCACTCTCATATGACCATAGAGTTGTAGACGGTGCTCTTGGTGGGCAGTTTGTTAGAAAAGTAGCTGACTATCTAGAAGGCTTTGACACTTCTACAGTAGTTTAATCCTATTTTATTAAGATTTTCATAGAAAATGAATCTTAAGTTAAAAAAACCTATAGTTTTCTTTGATCTTGAGACAACCGGTATTAATATTGTTCATGACAGAATTGTAGAAATATCCATACTAAAAGTTTTTCCCAATGGAAATAAAGAGTCTAAGACATGGCTTGTTAATCCAACAATTAAAATTCCTAAAGAGACCATAGCAATACATGGAATAACAAATGAAAAGGTAGCTAATGAACCAACATTTGATCAATTACACAAAGATATTCTAAGACTAATTGAGGATTGTGATCTTGGTGGATATAATTCAAATAAATTTGATATTCCCCTTCTTGTGGAAGAGTTTTTGAGATGCGGAGTTGATTTTTCAATAAAAAATATTAAAACTGTAGATGTTCAAAATATTTTTCATAAGCTTGAAAAGAGAACTTTATCGGCTGCATATAAATTTTATTGTAATAAAGAATTAATTGATGCTCACTCAGCCGAAGCAGATACAATTGCTACATATGAAATTTTACTTGCACAAATTGAAAAGTATTCTGAGCTTGAAAATGATGTGGATTTCTTATCGAAATTTTCCAATGTTGGAAATAAACGTCTTGACATGGCCGGATTTATTAGAACTAATGAAAAAAATCAACCTATAATAGCTTTTGGAAAGTACAAAAACAAAACCATTGATGAAATATATGAAGTTAATCCAGGATATTTTTCATGGATTAATCAAGCTGAATTCCCTCAGTTCACCAAAAAGATCTTAAAAGAATTAGTAGCTGAAGTCAAACTAAAAAGAAAATTTGAAAATTAATTATGAAAATTATTTGCATTGGCAGAAATTATCATGATCACATAAAGGAGTTAAATAATAAAGTTGAAAAAGAACCTTTATTTTTTTTAAAACCAGATACTGCAATACAGCCCAAAGGTCATCCTTTTTTTATTCCTGATTTTTCTAAAAACATTCATTACGAGATTGAAATTATTCTCAAAATATGTAAGAATGGGAAAAAGATTAATGAACAGTTTTCGCACAAATATTATAACGAAATCGGACTTGGAATTGATTTTACAGCAAGAGATGTTCAAGATAAGTGCAAAGAATTAGGTCATCCTTGGGAAAAAGCCAAAGGTTTTGATGGCTCGGCCCAAATAAGTAACAAGTTTTTTCATAAGAGTAATTTAGAATTAAATAATATCAAATTCAGACTTGAAAAAAATAAAACTATTGTTCAAAATGGAAATTCAAGTCAGATGATTTATTCATTTGATTACTTAATTTCATACGTATCTAATTTTTACACTTTAAGAACAGGAGACTTAATTTTTACTGGAACTCCTTCAGGTGTTGGAGAAGTAAAAATAAATGATAAATTAGAAGGTTTTCTAAATGATGAAAAAATTCTTTCAGTTAAAATTAAATAAGCTATTTAAAATTGCGAATTAAATAGTTTGCATTAAGATTTCCATTTGATATATCTCTGAGCTTACTTTTTATCATCCTCTTTCTCAAGGGAGATATCTTATCAACAAAAAGTATTCCTTCAATGTGATCGTATTCGTGTAAAATAACTCTGGCATTTAAACCATCATAATTTTCAACAACTTTTTTGAAATTTTGGTCAAAATACTCAACTGTAATTTCAGATAATCTTTTAACTTCTTCTCTTACCTCAGGTATACTTAAACAACCTTCATTAAATGACCAGGCATCTCCTGTAATTGAAGTTATTTTTGGATTAATAAACACCTTTTTACAAATTTCATGATCTGGTGTTTCTTCATCCTTAAATGGAGTTGTGTCAACTATAAATAATCTGATATTTTTGTTGATTTGAGGTGCAGCTAGCCCAACACCACTTGCTGCATACATTGTTTCAAACATATTNGCAATAAGGATATCTAAATCTGAGAATTTACTATCAATTTCTTTACACTTTGCTCTAAGAGCATCTGACCCATATGCAACAATTGGCAATATCATTTTAAAGGATTGCTTCTATTATATCATCAACAGTCATACCCTTTGATTCTGCTTTGTAGTTTTTAACTATTCTATGTCTTAGAATAGGCTTCGCGACTGCTTTTACATCTTCNATGTCAGGAGTNAATTTTCCATTTATCAAACAGTGACATTTTGAAGCTAAAATTATATACTGAGATGCTCTNGGTCCAGCACCCCATTCAATAAATTCATTAACAACAGTATCGGAAGAATTAGAATTAGGCCTNGTTTTAGTNACTANAGAAACAGCNTACTCNAAAACACTNTCATTTATTGGAACNGATCGAATTAATTTTTGATANGAAATAATTTCCTCTGATGACATNATTTTNTTTAAGANNANCTNNTTTGTCTGANGTGGTNCTTTTNACAATNTCTAGTTCTTCGTTAAAATTAGGATAATCAAGAGTTATATTAAACATGAATCTATCCAATTGAGCTTCAGGNAGTGGATANGTNCCCTCTTGTTCTATTGGGTTTTGAGTTGCTAGAACAAAAAAAGGNNTATCTAATNTATAATTATTTCCTGAATTTGTAACTGATTTCTCTTGCATAGCTTCAAGTAATGCTGCTTGAGTTTTTGGAGGAGTTCTATTAATTTCNTCTGCAAGTATNATATTGGAAAAAATTGGGCCTTTAATAAATTTNAATTGTCTTTCGTTGTCAAGAATTTCAGATCCAGTGATATCCGAAGGCATAAGATCAGGAGTAAATTGAATTCTATTAAAACTNAGCCCTAAACATTCTGANATAGTTTGTATTAAAAGAGTTTTTGCAAGACCAGGAACCCCAACTAAAAGAGAATGACCATCACAAAAGATAGACATTAATACTTGATCAACGACAATATCCTGACCTACAATAACCTTTGAAATTTCATTCTTAAAATTAGAGTAAGAAGCAACAAAATCCTTGACGATTTCCACATTATTTTTGTTTTCCATAATTAATTATTCCATTTGTTATAGCAAGAACATTTAGATAGCTCGGGAGAAAGGCTAATAAAAGTAGCATCTAAGTTATCTGTTACCCAGTTGTCTAAAACTGTTTGTTTTTTGTTAGCCAAAGCATATTCTTTTAAAAGATCAAAATCATCAATTACATTTGCTTTGTGTTCAAGTTTTTTGCCTTTAATTTTTAATAATCTGTAAGCAGCTTGAGTTCCATCTTGAGATTTGGTTAGAGATGGCTTAGAAATATCACCCTCACTCATTTTTTCAACCATAAATCTTATGCTAGGATCTAGTTCCTCGTAGGTAAAATGAGTTGTACCAGTTTGTGGATTTATAATTAAACCACCGTTATTTTTACTGTCGTCATCAGAATATTCGACAATGGCTTCCTCAAAAGATAATAAATTACTATCAATCTTTAATTT
>PBAG01000029.1 GCA_002715885.1 Flavobacteriales bacterium
TCCCCCTGCAAGAAAGAGAGCAGATTGTAAACTCATGCCATCACCATAATTAAAAGTACCTGCTTGCCTTACTGCACCCTCAACTGTTATATTAAAATTATCATCAAAATCGTCGATAGAAAGAACGTTAACAACATCATACTCTTTCATAATTAAATTATCAGGATGATTCGGATTTTCCAGTATACTTTCTAAATTAACTGAGATGTGTGTTTTAGTACGATCCTCATTTAGTCTTATAATGTATACCTTGTCTAAAAAAGTTTTTTGAGAAATACACTTTGACCTATTTAATAAATCAAGTAATTTTTCACCATTTTTATATTCATATTCACCAGCAACNCCAATATTTCCACTNACAGTAATAACATTTGATAATTTATTNGAAATGTGATTAACAACTAATTCATCACCATTATTGACAAATTCAGAACTAAAGTCATCTGAATTAACATCAAAAACTTTTATATCNTTNTAATCCAATCTTTTTAATGTNANAATNTCTTTANATGCTTTNGAAGAAAANCCNCCTGCATATTTNATTAAATCNCTTACTGTTTCGCCNACTTTAGCTTCATANGTATANGGTCTTTTNACTGCTCCAGAAACATCTACNAGNTTNTTAGCAGGNGGTACAAAAAGATAATCACCATCTTGNAAATAAATATCATTTGATTTTTGAGGATCAAATAAAAATTTATAAANATCNAAAGAGTCNACTGTTTTTCCATNCCTTTTTATATAAATGTTTCTAACTGATCCAAGCTGTGTTGGNCCATTTGCTGAAATNANAGCGTTAAATGCTGTGTTAATNGATGGNATAATATATGAGCCTGGNTTATATACNTCTCCAACNATGTTNACTGTNATNACCTTAGAATATGAAAGAGAAACATCAATTTCAGAGTTTTGCATATCAAACAACTTNCTAAACTTNTTCTTNAGNAGAGAACGCATACTTTTAAATGTNAGGCCTTTNACATAAATTCTTCCGTANGAGCTGGGNGAAATATATCCTCTCGAGTCAACTTCTAAAGTTTCTGANAAATCATTGAAACCCCATATNGAAATGCTTATTTCATCTCCAGANCCAACTTTATAATTCTCAGGTGCCTTNGCATCAAAAGCTTTNTGATAAAATTTTAANTTATTNTTTCTAAAAATATCTTGTCCGTAAATTTTTGCTTTTGGAAAAANAGTAGANTCAATTGACAAAGAATCTTCAAAAAANAANTTNAATTTNTCATTATTTGATAATGTATCNGATAAATCNAANTTTTGTTTNTNGTATTTNCCTCTGCTGTACTTNTAATCCATNGCCTCAGCAATTTCTTCATCACTAAAACCCATTTGTTTTAAAACNAGCTTACTNGGNANATCACTTGGTTTTAAATCATTNGNTTTAANATTTGANGGTAAGAANCTNAAAGAACCACTATTACTTTTAATTCTNTCTGTAATATTTTGTCCATNTAAGGCAAAAAANTTGATGAAAGAAACAAAAACNAATAAAAAAAACTTTTTCATAATGCTATTATTTTAGTACGGACCTTGAAATTACTATTCTNTGAATCTCAGAGGTNCCTTCATAAATCTGAGTNATCTTGGCATCTCTCATTAATCTTTCCACATGATATTCCTTGACAAATCCATAACCACCGTGAATTTGAACAGCTTCGGTAGATGTCTTCATAGCAGTCTCAGATGCATAAACTTTAGCCATTGCACTTTCTTTATCATAATTTTTACCATTATCTTTTAACCATGCTGCCTTAATACACAATAATCTTGCTGCTTCAATCTCAGTTGCCATATCCGCAAGCTTAAAAGCAATTGCTTGATGATTACTGATCTCTTTGCCAAAAGCTTTTCTTTCTTTAGAATACTGAAGAGCTAGTTCATAAGACCCNGAAGCAATCCCCAAAGCCTGTGCTGCTATTCCTATTCTTCCCCCAGATAAAGTTTTCATAGCAAAAGAGAAACCAAAACCATCTTCACCAATTCTATTTTCTTTTGGAACAATTACATCAGTAAACATTATTGAATGAGTATCAGAACCTCTTATACCAAGCTTATCTTCTTTTTTACCAACTATCACACCCTCTGTTTCTTTTTCAACAATAAATGCATTAATTCCTTTGTGTTTTAAGGAATGATCAGTTTGAGCAATAACTAAATAAACAGATGCAGAGTTTCCATTTGTAATCCAATTTTTAGTCCCATTTAATATGTAGTGATCTCCTTTATCTTCAGCTGTAGTTCTTTGAGATGTTGCATCGCTTCCTGCTTCTGGCTCAGATAAACAAAATGCCCCTATTATTTCTCCAGTTGCCAAACGCCTTAAATATTTATCCTTTTGCTCTTGTGTTCCATATGTTTCTATTCCCCAACAAACTAAAGAATTATTTACAGACATAATAACTGAAGAAGATGCATCAACTTTTGAAATCTCTTCCATTGCTAATACATATGAGACAGTATCCATTCCTCCACCTCCGTAATCTGGGCTAACCATCATACCCATAAATCCAAGTTCACCCATTTTCTTAACCTGTTCGGTTGGAAATTGTTGATCTTCATCTCTTTGTATAACTCCTGGAAGCAGCTCATTTTGAGCAAAGTCTCTTGCTGCATCTCTAATCATTATGTGTTCTTCTGTTAATTCAAAGTTCATATTATTATATTTTTACTCTAACAAAAATACACTTTTTCAACTATCTTTGAATCTAGATGAAGAAGATTAATTCCTATAAAATTATTGGTGTAATGTCTGGTACTTCATTAGATGGAATTGATATTGCAAAATGTATCTTTGACAAAAGTAAAGGCTGGAATTATAAGATAGAAAAAGCAGTTACTGTCAAATATTCTTCAAAGTGGAAAAGCATCTTAAATAACTTACATTCAAAAAGTAAAAAAGAAATCTATGATACTGATATTAAATATGCAAAGCTTATTGGTAATGAAATAAATAATTTTTTAAAAAACGATAAGTCTGATATTGACTTTATTTCATCTCATGGTCACACCATTTTTCATGAACCTCAAAAAAAAGTAACACTTCAAATTGGAAATGGGCAAATAATTGCCAATACAACAAAAATTAAGACTATATCAAACTTTAGAAAATTAGATGTTGATTTAGGTGGACAAGGTGCTCCACTTGTTCCAATTGGAGACTATTATCTCTACAAGGACTATAAATATTGTCTAAACATCGGAGGATTTGCTAATGTTTCAATAAAAANAAACAAAAATATTATTGCATTCGATATATGCCCAGCTAACATTATCTTAAATTATTTAGCTAGTAAAGCTGATTTAGAATTTGATGATTGCGGTAAAATTGGAATGGCCGGTCAAGTCGATACTAATTTTTTAAATAAACTCAATCAACTTAATTATTATAAAAGAAGAAATCCAAAATCATTGTCAAGAGAGTGGGTAGAAAAAGAAATTTTAACAATGCCTGAAATAGACATTTTAAAAAATGAAGATTTATTTGCAACACTCTACGAACACATTGGATTTCAAATTGGTAGAGTTCTAAAAGATGAGTCTACTTGTGTGACTGGTGGTGGAGCAAAAAATACGTATTTGTGCCAGCAAATAAAAAAATATTCAAAATCTAAAATTATTATTGCAGATAAAATTAATTTAGATTTTAAAGAGGCCATGATTTTTGGTTTTTTAGGTCTATTAAAGTCAAGAGATGAAATTAACTGTTTAAAAAGTGTTACTGGAGCCTCAAAGGATTGTAGTAGTGGAGAAATTCATCTTCCAAGATTATAAAGTAATGTTATATTTGTATCTCATTTAAAAACTGTGTGAAGAATGGAAAAATTATTGCAAGAATTTGAAAATAAAGAGCCAGAAGTAGTTTTTGAATGGCAAGATTCTGAAACTTCAGCCAAAGGNTGGATNGTAATTAATTCACTAAGAGGTGGAGCGGCAGCTGGTGGAACAAGAATGCGAATTGGTGTTACGAAAAATGAGGTTTTATCTCTAGCAAAAACAATGGAAGTAAAATTTGCTGTTGCCGGTCCAAACATTGGTGGTGGAAAATCAGGAATTGATTTTGACCCCAAAGACCCAAGAAAACAAGATGTTCTAAAAAGGTGGTTTAAAGCAGCAAAACCAATTTTAAAATCCTACTACGGGACAGGTGGAGATATGAACGTTGATGAAGTTGAAGAAGTAATTCCTTTTTGTAAAAATGAAGGAATTCTTTTTCCACTTGAAGGAATAGTAAGTGGTCACTTTCAACTTGAAGGTGATGAAAAAAACAAAATTATTGACCAATTATCAACTGGTGTTCCACTTGAAGTTACTTCTAAAAATTTACTTCCTTTGGGAAATAAAAGCTATACTGTTGGAGACTTAATAACTGGCTATGGGGTGTGCGAGTCAGTTATTCATTATTACAATATCTATGGTGGAAACTTAAAAAACAAAAGAGTTATAATTCAAGGATGGGGTAATGTTGCTGCAACAGCAGCCTATTATTTAGCACAACAGGGAGCAAAAATTGTTGGTATAATTGACAAAAACGGAGGATTAATTAATAAAGATGGTTTTTCATTTGAAAAGATATCCCACTTATTAGAAAATAGATCATCAAATTATTTAGAAGACTCAGATATTAGACCTTTTGATGAAATAAATAACGAAATTTGGAAAACTGGTGCTGAAATATTTATTCCTGCTGCAGCTTCAAGGCTGGTAACAAATAAAAACCTTGAAGATATGATTGAACATAACTTAGAGGTCATTTCTTGTGGTGCAAATGTTCCCTTTGCCGATAAAGAAATATTTTTTGGTCCAATTGCTAAAAAAGCCGACGCTCAAGTGAGCGTAATACCTGATTTTATTTCTAATTGTGGAATGGCAAGAACTTTTTCTTATTTAATGGAAAAAAATATTGACATAAACGATTTAAGTATATTTGAAGCAGTATCAAAGACAATATTTGATGCGCTAAAAGAAGCATTTGAGTCAAATAACAGTAAACAACTAATTGCAAAAACATCTTTTGAACTTGCATTAAAAAAACTTTCATTATAATGGATATAGAAATTCTATCTACTAATTTTTTTGGAAATAGTATTAAAGATTACATCTATTTCTCAGTCATAATATTAATAGGGCTAATATTCAAAAAACTAATCTCAAAATATTTTAGTAATATATTATATAAAGCAGTCGGAAAAAAAGATAGCACTGTTGGAATTGAAAAGTTCGATGAGTTACTTACAAAACCAATCGGATTTTTTATTATGCTATGCTTCTTTTATTTTGCATTTAGTTACCTAAATTTTCCATCTTTTATAGATGAAAATTTTCAAAATATTTTTATTAAAATATTCTCACTAGTTTTTATTTATGCTGTATATAAAATTGTAGTAAAAGTTATTGATTATACTGGCCTTATTTTAAAACACCGAGCTGCACAAACAGAAAATAAAATGGATGATCAACTAATTCCATTTGCCATTGAAATTGCTAGAATTCTAGTTGTAATTTTCGCACTTTTCTTTGTACTAGGTAATGTTTTTGACATTAATATTACAGCACTAGCCACCGGTCTTGGTATTGGTGGTATTGCCATAGCTATGGCTTCAAAAGAGAGTCTTGAAAATTTGCTAGGTTCTTTCACTATTTTTTTTGATAGACCTTTTACAGTTGGAGATGTTGTTAAAGTGGGGAATGTTACAGGACTTGTTGAAAAAGTTGGATTTAGAAGTACAAGGCTTAAAACATTTGACAAGAGTGTTGTAACAGTTCCAAATAAAAAAATGGTTGATGCTGAACTTGATAATCTTGGAATGCGACCGGTAAGAAGAGTTAAGTTTCACATTGGACTTACATATTCCACAACACCTAAACAAATTAAAGACATTGTGGCTGAGATTGAAGACATGATAAATACGCATGAAAAAACAAATGATGAAGGAAAAGTAAGATTCCAAGAGTTTGGAGCTAGCTCACTTGACGTTCTTGTTTTATATTATGTCAATAGTCCAAAATGGGAAGATTTAATAGATGTCAAAGAAGATATAAATTACAAAATTATGGAGATTGTAAAAAAACATAATAGTGATTTCGCCTTCCCATCGACATCAGTATATTTGCACAAGGATAATTAAACCAAAAAATAAATGATAATTACACTTATGATAGTAGTCTTTATTGTAGGCTACGCAGCTATTGCATTAGAACACCCTTTGAAAGTTGATAAGGCTGCATCAGCTTTGATAATTGGAGGTCTTGGATGGGGTTTGTTTGCATTCACTGGTATTGATGCTCATACATTAACTCATGAAATACAACATCATATCGTTGACATTGCTGAAATATTATTCTTCTTATTAGGTGCTATGACAATTGTTGAACTTGTTGATGCTCACCAGGGCTTCTCAATAATTACGGACAAGATTACTACAAATAAAAAAGTATATTTAATTTGGATTTTAAGTGTAATAACATTTTTCTTTTCTGCTGTTTTAGACAACTTAACAACAGCAATAGTCATGGCCGCTTTACTTCCAAAGCTTATTAAAGACAAAGAAACTTTATGGCTGTTTGCTGGTGTTTTAATATTAGCGGCAAACGCTGGAGGTGCATGGTCACCCATCGGTGATGTTACTACTATCATGCTATGGATAGGTGGACAAGTTAGTGCTGCAAATATCATCACTTCAGTTATTGTTCCTTCAATAGTTTGTGCAGTTGTTCCATTGATTTACCTTTCATTTAAATTAAAAGGAGATGTTGAAAGGCCTAAAGAAATTTTGTCAGATGATCATAACAAAAACCTAACAACAAACTTTGAAAGAAATTTAATTTTTTATTTAGGAGTATGTGGATTATTATTCGTTCCTGTTTTTAAGACAGTTACTCACCTCCCCCCTTACGTTGGCATGATATTTTCTCTTGGTGTGCTGTGGCTGGTTACTGAAATAATTCACAGAAAAAAGAATTATGAAGAAAAATCTAAACTGTCTGTAATTGGTGTATTAAAGAAAGTTGATACCCCAACTATATTCTTTTTCTTAGGAATTTTGCTCGCCGTTGCTTCACTTCAATCTGCTGGGCAGCTTGACATTGTTGCTAGCTATTTGGATACTACTTTCAATGGACAAACTGCAGAAGGAATATATATTATAAATATCATTATTGGTTTGCTCTCAGCAATAGTTGATAATGTTCCGTTAGTAGCAGGTGCTATGGGAATGTATCCAGTTGCTGATACAGGCATGTANGCTGTTGATGGAATGTTTTGGGAATTCTTAGCTTATTGTGCTGGAACAGGAGGTTCAGTTTTAATAATTGGATCAGCTGCNGGAGTAGCTGTTATGGGAATCTTAAAAATTGATTTTATTTGGTATTTAAAAAATATCTCATTCTTGGCAATCATTGGATATGCTGCTGGAGCCATGACATACATACTAATGCAATAAGAATAAAATAAAAGCCGTTAATTAAAAAATAATATTATGTTTTTACAAACTCAGCNANATACAGATAGNGTAAATAACCCAATTGTTGAAGAAAAAACTTTATCAATAATTGAACTAATTAGCTCAGGTGGAATTGGCGGAAATATTATTATGGGAACACTTACTTTGCTTTCGATTTATGCAATTTATATTTTGTTCGAAAGATATTCAACAATTAAAAAAGCAAGCATTGAAGATGAAAGTTTTTTAAAAAGTATTAAAAACTTCGTTGAACAAAAAGATATACAAGCAGCTAAAACATTGTGCAGAAATACAGACAATCCTGTTTCAAGAATGATTGAAAAAGGAATTGATAGAATTGATAAACCGATGACTGATATCTCAGCAGCAATAGAAAATCAAGGAAAATTGGAGGTATACAAAATGGAAAACAATNTAGCAAATTTAGCGACAATAGCAGGAGCTGCACCAATGATTGGTTTTCTTGGAACTGTAATTGGTATGATTGTAGCATTTCATGAAATGGCAAGTGCGGGTGGTAATATTGACGTAGAAATGCTTTCAAAAGGAATTTATACTGCAATGGTTACTACTGTGGGTGGCCTTATTGTCGGAATCATTGCATACATCGCTTATAATTTTCTTGTAAGTAAAATTGACAAAGTGATTTTTCAACTTGAAGATAGAACTACAGAATTCCTAGATTTACTACATCACAATGAATAATGGCCTTAAAAAGTAGAAATAAGGTAAGCCCAAACTTTAATATGTCTTCAATGACAGACATTGTTTTTCTATTACTAATTTTCTTCATGCTTACCTCCACACTAGTAAGTCCAAATGCACTTAAATTGTTACTTCCAAATAGTAAAGCTAAAACACTCGAAAAACAAACGATCTCAGTTTCAATAAATGAAGAACTAAATTTTTATATAAATGAAAATCAAGTTATTGAAAGTAACTTAGAAAATGAACTTAAGCAAATTCTCTCTTCTGAGGATGAGCCTGCCATAATATTACATGCTGATAAAACTGTTGATATTGAACATGTTGTAAAGGTCATGGATATAGCTTACAGAAATAAATATAAAATAGTTTTAGCAACAAAGCCTAATTAGTAATGATTTCTTCTGAAAAGAAAAATAAAAGAAATGGAATTATCGGTACACTTCTTTTTCATGCGCTTCTGCTTATTTCTTTTCTTTTTATGGGACTGACATACAGAATTCCTCCTCCTCCAGAGGAAGGAATTTCAATCAATTTTGGTTTTGAAGAAGAAGGCTCAAATGAAGTACGTCCAGAAGACAATTCTCTTGAGTCAAATCCAATTGTCGAAGAAGTACTGAAAGAATCTATTGAAGTTGAACAAGAAATTATAACTCAAGAAACAGTTGAGACTGAAGTTATTGAAAAACCTAAAGAAACAAAAAAAGAAATTGTAGAACCTATAGAGCCAGAAGAAAAAATAGAAGAAGTAATAATTGAGGAGCCAGAACCAGTTGTAAATACAAAAGCACTGTATACAGGTAGTAAAAAGAAAGAAAAACAATCTGATGGTAACAGAAAAATATCTGGAAATCAGGGTTCAATTGAAGGAGACATCAATTCAAATAAATACGAGGGCGGTGGCATAGGAGTTGATGGTGAGGCTTATCAACTTTTGGGAAGAAGTGTTTCATTCAAAGCAAAACCGATTTACAAAGTACAATTAGAAGGAAAAGTAGTAGTAGATATTACTGTAGACCAACTAGGAAACGTTGTAAACGCAATAGCTGGTGTAAAAGGTTCAACCACACTCAATAGTGAACTNTTAAAAAGAGCAAAAGAAGCAGCTTTAAAAACAAAATTTAGTGCAAAAGAATCTGCCCCCACAAGGCAGCAAGGAAAAATAATATATAATTTCCGGCTTAATTAATGAATTATAAAGATTGCCTAGAATATCTTTTTTCACAGCTTCCAATGTACCAACGAACTGGTGCAGCTGCATATAAAAAAGATATTGGTAATATTATAGAAGCCTGTAATTTTTTAGATAATCCACACAAAAAATTTAAAAGTATTCATATAGCTGGCACTAATGGAAAAGGGTCAACAGCTCACCTAATTTCTTCAATTATGCAAGAAGCTGGATATAAAACTGGCTTATATACCTCTCCCCATCTAATTGATTTTAGAGAAAGAATAAAAATAGATGGTAAAAAAATTAAAAAAGAAAATGTAATTGAATTTGTAAAAAAAAATCGAGATGAATTTGAAAAAATTAATATGTCATTTTTTGAATATACAGTTGCAATGGCATTTGATGAATTTAATAAACAAAAAGTTGATATAGCTATAATTGAAACTGGACTTGGAGGTAGATTAGATAGCACAAATATAATTACTCCTGAATTATCAATCATCACAAATATTGGCTTTGATCATATGAATCTACTAGGCAATACACTCGAAAAAATTGCATTTGAGAAAGCAGGAATTATAAAAAAAAATATTCCCACAATAATCGGCCGCAAACAAAAAGAAATAGAACACATATTTATTAAAGTAGCTAAAGAAAAAAAATCACATATAATTTTTGCCAAAAAATATGAAAATAGTCTAAACCCTAAACTTGCTGAATACCAAAAAGAAAATATTGGCACCGCAGTTACAGCAATTAAAGCTTTAGATTGGCAAATAAATGATAAAATTATTAAGCTTGGAATTGAAAATGTGATTTTAAATACTGGAATTAGAGGAAGATGGGAAACAATAGGTGAAAAACCTAAAATAATATGTGACACCGGGCATAACATTGATGGAATCAAGAATATTTTACTAGAGCTAGAAAAAATTAATTTTGAAAAGCTACATTTTGTCTTTGGTACTGTAAATGATAAAAAATTAGATGAAATTTTAGCTATTCTTCCAAAGAAGGCACAATATTATTTTTGCCAAGCAAAAATTGATAGAGCNNTTTGTTCAAAAAAACTTAAAATTAAAGCAGATAAATTTAATATTTCAGGTATTGCATATGATAGTGTAGAAATAGCTCTAAAAAATGCTAAAAATTATGCAAAGGAAGATGATTTAATAATAGTTGGTGGTAGTACTTTTGTTGTAGCAGAAGTACTATAAATAGTTTTTATATTGTTTATATTATTAAAGAATTCGTATATATTTGCAATCTGATTTGGGCGATTAACTCAGTTGGTTCAGAGTGCCTCCCTTACAAGGAGGAAGTCGGGGGTTCGAGTCCCTCATTGCCCACAAAAAATGGAATACTACNTGTGTTCCATTTTTTAAATTAGGGTCATTAACTCAGTTGGTTCAGAGTGTTACCTTGACAGGGTAGAAGTCACTGGTTCGAGTCCAGTATGACCCACCAAAAAGAAACCCACTCAATTGAGTGGGTTTTTTTATAAATGTAAAGATTAGTATTTTAAGACTTAATTTTTAGTAATCATTTGATTCAAAATAAAAACTAATACGTTAGCGATACACTAAGATTAAAATCGTCATAAATCATCTTATCACCTAAATTATCAAAAAATGATCCAGAACCATATTTTATATCATATTTGGTTCTGTCAATAACAAGCTCTACTTTTGCTAAACTATTATCAATTACTACTTCAAATTCTACATCATTCTTTATATTTTTTATTTCTAAAATACCTTTTACTCGATATTTATTTTTTGAATATTTTACTTTTTCTGCACTTATAACCTCTAAATTTGCAGTTGGATACTTTTTGACACCAAAAAAATCATCTGAAGATAAATGATTCTCGATATTTTGTTTAGAGTCTCCATCCAAATCTGTACACTCAATTGTTGACATATCAATTACAATATTTCCTCCAGTAAAAGCATTGTCGTCAAAATGTATATGACCTTCTTTAATTGAAATATTGCCTTCATGAGATCCAGTAACTTTTTTTCCAACCCACTTAACTGTACTTTTTGATATATCAATATCTTTTTTAATGCTATTTTCTCCATGACTATGTGAATCTTTCTTAGAGCTACATCCACAAGTTTTGCATGCAAAAGATTGAAAAGAAAATATTGAAAGAGTTAATAATAATGTGATAACTTTTATTGATTTCATAATTTATTAATTTTAATTTTGCATAATTTATTGGGTGCAAAGTTATACAAAATATTATTAAACAAGTCTTTTTTTATAGTTTATTTTTATTAAGGCTACCTATCAAAAGTCAATTAATATCTAGTGAAGGTTCAAAATAAGAATTGAAAAGCAAACAAAAATAAAATCACTCAAATGAGTAAGTTTTTTGTTAATTCTGTTAAATCAAAAATCTTATGAAAGAAGAAAATAACAACCCACTAGAGTTAGAAAACAAACTTTATACTATTGAAGAATTTGGCGCCACACTAAGAAATAGATTTGGAGCAGATAACGATATTTCTAATACTATGCTAGCAGAAATATTTCTTGCTAAATATCCAACTTATTCTTGTAAGATTAAAAAATTAAAAAATCACGTATCTCAAAAAAATTGTGGTTGCTGTTAAAATAGATTAACAAATCTAACTCAATAAGTTAAATTTTTCACACATCTAAACCCAACGTGGAATAATGAACTCTCGGGAGAAGTTGCAGATCTAGCAGAAAGTCTGAAACCATGACAATAATTTGGATTACATAAAAAAGAACCTCCTCTTTGTGCTTTACCTTTAAGTTCATCAGGAAATATTTGAGAATTTCCCTCATATGGCAAATGCCAATTATAACACCACTCCCATACATTACCTGCCATATCAAAAACTCCTAAAGAATTTGCTTTATAATGACTAATAGGTGATGTGTACTTATATCCATCTTTATAACCAATTGTATTTGGATAACCAGAAGACCAAGTATTACACATATAATTATTGTTAACTAAAAAGTTATTACCCCAATAATATANTTGATCTTTCTTTTGGCCTCTTTCACTTGCCGCAAACTCCCACTGGACTTCGCTTGGAAGAGTTTTATCACATGATTTACAATATTCTAATGCATCATTCCAACTTACNTGAGTAACAGGATGGTTAGGTAAAGCCATTTTTTTTAAATCTCCTAATGGATATTTCCAATTTGCACCNTCAACTAGTTGCCAAGAATTAATTGAATCATCAAAAACAATTGCATTTCCAAATTTTTCTGCTTCAGTTATGTAATTGCTTGAATTGACAAAATTTCTAAAGTCCTCTACAGTAACAAGGTTCTTATCTATTAAGAAACTTTGAATTATAACCTCATGTTCAGGTTTTTCTCTGTCTAATCCGGTATTACTACCAAAAACAAACTTACCTCCTTTAACAAATACCATCTTATTTGTATCATACATTTCAACAATATCTGATACAATATCGATTTCATTAATGTTTTCTACAATGTAGAATCGATCTTTTTTATTTGAATTTAGGCAACTNGAAAAAANAAGTATACAAGCTANNAGCTTAATGTTTGGAAAAGAGAACATTATTTAATTAAAGGAAAGATTATTTTTTAAGATTATTTTTCTCTTTGTAAACTTTAGGCTCATTATAAACTCTGCGAATAACTGTATCCGTCATTTTTCTCATTTGTTCAATTGAGCCATCATCTTTGTATTCTTTTCTTAAAGCATCAAGCTCTTCCTTCAAACTTTTAATCAAATCAGGTGATGCCTCAGCATAGATATTGTCCATTTCATTAGGGTCATTTTTTAAATCGTATAATTCCCATTCGTCCATTGAGTAATAGAAATGCATTAGCTTGTATCGGTCTGTTCTTACNCCATAATGTGGTTGTACCTTATGCCATATTGGCCACTCATAATAATGATAATATACAGATTTTCTTTGGTTCTTTAGATCTCCATCAAATGCTCCCATAAAGCTTTTACCCTGCATNTCCGACGGTATTTCAAGACCAGCCATGTCAAGAAGTGTTGGTGCGAAATCTACATTCATTACCATGGCATCTGAAGTTGTTCCNGCTTTGATANTTCCAGGNTTTTTAATCACAAAAGGCATTTTGAATGATTCTTCATACATCCATCTTTTGTCAAACCATCCGTGCTCTCCAAGGTAAAAACCTTGGTCAGAGGTATAAACTACAATAGTATTTTCGCTTAATCCATTTTCTTCTAAATAATCTAAAACACTACCGACTGCTCGATCAATACCAGCAACAGTTCTTAAATAGTCTTTGATATAAGTTTGGAATTTCCAGTATTTAAGAGCATCTCCTGTTAATGTATCACTTGGTGACCAATATTGTCCCTTATCTCCATAAGCNAGCCAGCGCAATGAATCTCTTCTTGATAGTCCTGAAGGAGGTATTTGTTTCATATCTCTTCTGTTAAGATGTTTTCCAATTTCCATCATGTTTTCGCTAGCTGCAAGTCTTCCTTCATAATCATCGTTAAAAGTTTCTGGAAGCGGAAAATCAAAATCGGTGAACANTTCATGATACATAGAATCAGGCCTCCAATCCCTATGCGGTGCTTTGAATTGATACAATAACATAAAAGGTTTTGTTTTATCTCTATTTGATAACCAATCCAAACAATCATTTTCAATTGCTTTTGTAACATGTAGTTTATTTTCTACTACAGTATCTTTTCCATTTATACAAAATTGAGGATTATAATAAGTCCCCTGCCCACCCCAATTGATTAAAACTTTTGAATAATCAAAACCCGTTGGTGTTGTACCTAAATGCCATTTACCAATAACAGCAGTTTGATATCCGTTTTCTTGAAAAACTTTTGGAAATGTAAGTTGTTCACCATTAAAGTCTCCTCCATCAACATTTTTATAGAATCCATTTACATGTGAAAATTTGCCAGTTAATATAGAGGCTCTACTAGGGCCACAAATAGAATTTGTACAGTAAACAGCATCCATTCTTGCGCCTTCATTGGCAATTCGATCTATGTTTGGAGTTGGCGCAAGTTTACTGACTTGCGATCCGTAAGCACTGACGGCTTGGTAAGCATGATCATCTGCCATTATATAGATTATATTTAAAGGCTTTTTTTCTGCTAGCTTTTCATTTTGTGAATTACATGCACAAATCAACATTAAAAGAAGAGCTGAGATAATATATACAATGTAAAGGCTATTAAGTTTCATATTGAAATTATTTTTTTAGTAATTATTTTTGAGACGACAATCTAAGAGAAAAAAATAATTTCTTTTTAGAGTCAAATCTCTTTGTTAGTATTTTTATTAGACTAAAAATAATTAACTTTATTAAGTTGTAAAAATAAAAAACATAAAAATTGAAGTCATATCTCTTTTCTATCTTATTCTTTATATCTACGTGCAGTTTTGGACAAGAATCACCAAATTTTTTATGGCTTGTTTGTGAAGACCAATCCTTATTTTTTTCAATGTATGGAGATTCAAATGCAAATACCCCAAACATAGATTTACTAGCTGAAGAAGGTACAATTTATCACAGCTGTTATACACCCTCACCTGTTTGTGCTCCAAGCCGAAGTAGTCTAATAACCGGCATGTATCCTACAACACTTGGTACGCAGCATATGCGAGCTTTCAAAAAATCGGCTGAAAAAAATGAGATTAATTCCCACAATTCACTTCCATATTATAGTCCTAAACCAAAAAAGCCTGTTCGTTTCTTTACTGAAGATCTGAGAGCAAAAGGATACTACTGCACGAACAACTCTAAAGAAGATTACAATATGATAACCTCTCCATTAGCTTGGGACGAAAGTAGTCAAACAGCACATTGGAGAAATAGACAAATGGATCAACCTTTTTTTTCTGTCTTCAATTTTAATATTACTCATGAGTCAAATATTTGGAAAAACAGTTTTAATTACTCAAAAAAAGAAATAGAAAATATTCATGTTCCAGATTTTTTTCCTGAAAATGATGCAATCAAAATTGACCTATTAACAAATTATAAAAACATTGAAAAACTAGATAAACAAATCGGTACAATTATAGATCAGCTCAAAGCGGATGGTCTTTATGAAAATACCATCATTTTTTTCTTTAGTGACCATGGGGGCCCTTTGCCAAGATATAAACGTTCAATTTACGAAACAGGACTTCGGGTTCCAATGGTTGTAAAATGGATTGATAATAATGAAATAGGAAATAACTTTCAGCTTGTCAGCTTTGTTGATTTTGCACCTACCATATTAGATGTAGCAAAAATTGAAAGAGAATTTGCATTTGAAGGAGTTTCTTTCTTTAAAAAAAATCAAAGAGATTATATTTATGCAGCAGCTGATCGTTTTGATAGCTATACAGATATGCGCAGGAGTATTCGGGGAGGCAATTTTAAACTGATTTATAACAGTGACACAGCAGCTCCTATTTATAATCCGATACGATACCGAAAGAAAATGAAAACAATGCAGCTATTGGATTCTCTTTTTACTAAGCAGCAGCTTAATACTTATTTTACTAATTGGTTCTCTAAGAATAAAGATCGTTTTGAATTGTATAATGTAGCCGAAGATTACTTTGAGCTAAACAATCTAATAAATAGTCCTAANCACCAAGAGATTTTTAAAGAATTAGAAAGTCAATTATTGAAGTGGATGGATGTATCTGATTTTGGTTATATGACTGAATCAAAAATGCTAAATAGTATGTTTACCAGCTCTATGATTAGACCAAAACTAGATGTCCCAAGGCTCATTGTTAATGAGCTTGGATTCATTATTGAGTCTAATAATTTGAATGCCTCCGTTGGATGGCGAAATAAGAACGAAACAGTCTGGAATGTATACAAAAAGAACGATTTGATTAATCCTGAAGATGATTTCGAAGTAATAGTCTTTCAGCCAGGATATGAAATACTAATTAAATCCTTTAAAAAATAACTTAATAGCTAATTACTCTACAAGAAAAGGAATGTTTGCTACTGAGCTCTGTCCCTTTTTGTTTTTTACAAAAGCAAATAAGCGATAAGCTCCTTTCTTTTTTGGAGTTACAAAAATTAGTTCATTGTCACTTTGCTTGACAACTTCAAAATTTATTGGATCTGGAGATTTCTGAATATCACCACCAATTTTATCACTAAAAGCCTCTGGATACAATACATATTCAACTATAACTTCTTTGTTGTTGTATTTAAGAAATTCAATACTCAAAGTTGCTTTTGAAGATGGGGAAAGGATATGATCTTTTCTCCATCCAATATTTTCTAATGAAATATTTCTTATACTAGGAGCTCGCGTTTGTGGCCATTCTCCCAACCAACAAAAATGCATAACATCAACTGCTTCTGTAGGTTGTCCATTGCTAAGAAACATACCGTGCCAGGTTGCTGTAGATTCTTGTTTTTGTCCCCAAAGAAAGCAATAGCTTCCTAAACAACGTTCTATGTCTTTCTCAATTATTTGCTGATATCTTCGAAGTCGCTGATCTGCTTTTATGCCATTTGGTGGTTCTATCTTTGCTTTCCATGATGTTGTTCTAGCTTCAAAAGGTCCATTTACTCCCCATTCAGAAACAATGTATGGTTTNTCCCAATTAAATTTTCTAAGATTAGCTCCAGCATTCTCTATTGAACCATAAACGTTAAGTCCNAATATGTCTATACTAGGACAATATTTTTTTATGTAAAAAGCTTTTGATGGATCAACTCCTGCAATTACGGTCATTGTCGGATGATTTGGATCTACCTCTTTTATAAATTTTGCAAGAGTTTCAATNGTTTCCCAAACTTTAAAATTACTATATCTTAGATCAACTTCATTTCCGATGCCCCAAACTAAAAGCGCAGGGTGGTCTTTATATTTCAAGACCTCNTTCTTAAGATATTCAATCTGACCTTTAACTGCATATTCATTATTATAATCCATACCACTTCTTTCAGGTCTAACATATAGACCAAGTGTGACCGTGAGACCATATTGATGAGCAGAATCTAAAAAAGACTTGTTATTTGTGCTCCATATTCGAATCGAGTTGGCTCCCGATTTGACTAATAAATCAAAATGATCTTTTGCACCTGCTCCTTTAATATAATAAGGTACGCCATTTCTTTGCAATTCAAAATTACCAGAGGAATTTCTAGTCACCTCAACTTTATTTACCTGTGATCTTACAGTTAGAGCACATAACAAAAAAAGCAAAAGACAAAAAAGTAAATTTATATTCCTTTCCATTTATTTGGTTTATTAGGATTTCCTCTAAATTCAATAAGCTGAAAGTCACCTATTTCAAATTTAGAACCTTTGAGTATTTTAAATCTTATTTCCTTAAGCTCATCCCATCTAAAATCACTGTGTCCTNTTAATGATTTTAAAGGGATACATGCTNCATAAATTTCACTATCTTTTTTAATAAAATTACTTTCATTTAATGTTTTTTGTAATCTTCTTCTTTTACCTGCATAGGAAAATAAAAATGCTTGAAGCTTTGGTAATTCATTTGCCTTAAGCTTAAACTTTATCGCTGATGAAGTATATATAGATGATAGGTCAACACGCATCCACTTGTATGGAGAAAACCCAAATGTATTCCACTGATCTTCTTTTGATTCATCTAGATCAACTACTACGCTTTCGTTCTTAAAAGATTCTCCAAATTGAAGAGTTGATGAATATTTTGTATTAATACCCCACCAATATTCTTTTCCTTCTCCAAGTTGAATTGGTTGTGAATCAAATTTTTTAGTGAATGTATCAGCTTTTATTTCATAGTTATATGTATGTGGCACAATAACAATATTATCTATGTGAAGTTCTCCTTTTTTTTGAAATTCAAGACGAAGCTCTTTTATATTACTCATGTTAACACCTCTTTTAGTATAGTTAAAGGACTGAAGAGGTATACGAATTCTTCTCCATTTTGAATCAATCTTTCCCCCTTCAAGATCCAAATAATTTATGTTTGCCCTGCACTGCTTACCTGAATAATCAACAAGTACAAAAAACATAGGCAATTTCGAAAGCACACTAGAATCTATACGTACACGGAGCTCTATTGCAGCTGATTCTATAATCGGTTTAAGATTTTTAGATTTATAATTTCCCCATTTTAAACCTATCGCGATATAATTACATTTGGAAGCATTCCAATTTATATAAAGATGGTCTTTTCCAATATAGCTATTTGTATTTTTAAAGGATACTTCTTTACAAACGCTATTTTTAATGCCCCATAATCCATTCTCCTCAGAACTTGTAAAAAGTATTTTGTGAGGAAATTGATCAAATTCTGAAATACTTTTTGAAGGTTCATAAATACTAACATCGCTCATATAACCACAAGATAGGTTACACATAATAAGAATTGCTGTAGTTATTTGTATTTTTAACTTCATTATTGGTCTAACAAGCTAGAATTTTGAGTGAAAATAATATGATCTATGTCAGTTCTAACATCTTTGCCAAAGTTTTCAGGACAAACTGGATTGCCCGATGATGATGGGCATGCAAGGCAAGTTATTCTAATAGCCCTAATTTCACTTGGATTCATGCTAAAGTTGATACTTTGGTTGTTTGGTGTTACAGGTTCAAAGTCGGAATACCTAAATGATTTAAGCTGCCATCCGTCCCAATCAACAGGAACCTTCATTTTATAAACCTCCATTGAAGGTTCAAATAAATCTGATGCATTATTATTTGGATTATCATTGAAAGGTGTATTTGTTTCTTCGGAAATTAAAATATTTATAAATTGTCCAGTATGAAGATCTTGAAGATCTGAAAGTATTCCTATGTTTATAAACAGGTCATCTGAATTTTGGCTTACATTAGTGATATTTAGAGGAAGATCAAGATTTCCTAAAGCCCAGTCCCAATTAACTCTACCNCCCATTTTGAAATAATTANTTCCNAGNANGGCATCATCATTTGATACAGAAAAAGTCATCCCTCCACCATCAGGATTATAATAAACAAGAGCATTTGTTGGCAGACCATCCTCAAAATCCTCAAGCCAAACGCCATTTTCATATGTTTTTGCAGAAGCAATATTTAGGTTTTCTTTAATTGTATCCATTTCATTTTCAAAAGTTAATTCGATAGAACAAACTTCTTCTGAGAAAAAAGGAACNTGTGATGGGCTACCGCTCCAAATAACCACATTCGAATCAATAATATTTGAAAAACCTGTAATTTCTCTTNAAGCACCAGTACTAAGGCCAAGGATAGAGATTTTCCACTCAATAGGCTTATTAAACTCACAATGAAAACCAACTTGTTCGTTACTTGCAAAACTTGGGTTTGTATTTGTGATGCTAAGTGGCACGATTATTTCAAAGTCACCATAAAGGTTATCAATTGATGGTCCTTCAAATTCTATTTTTGTACAACCATTTAAGAAGAAAATCGATACTAAAAAAAGAATAAATTTTGTTTTTATATTCATAGCTTAACGGATAAAATTAATATTAGTCTATTATAATTATAATCTAAGAAAGGTTGATCGGTAAACTTTGAACCCCACCAACTGTATTGTAAATTAGCATATACATTTTCTCTAAATTTATAAAGCGTTCCAAAAGAGAACATGTGGTCTTTTTGGTCAATTTGTGTTGATGTGAAATAAGTTATATTTCCNTAATTATCTCGCTGGGTCAAAAATTCATTTCCACTAGCAGTAAAAAGCTTATATGATGTTTGAATGAAAAACCTATTTATCAATTCTGCATTTACAAATACATTCATCTGATGACTAAATAAGTCCACTGATGAAACAGTTTTACCACCTCTACTTGTAAACTCACTTTCAGAAGAAGCAGAAAAGCTCAGTTCTTTTTCCCAATTTAACCATCGATGAAAATTTATTTTAAATGACCCTTTTAATAGCCCAAAATCTCTTTTTTCCTCAGTACCTTGACCAATTACTTCTTGAAAATAAGCTGCATTAATTTTACTTAAAAATACCTTATTTTGATTAGTTGATTTAGCTTTTAAGTAGACACCAACTCTATTAGGGGTAGCATCTCCATAAGGTAAAACATTTGAATANATTGGATTAAAGACCATAAGTGTACTAGAAATATCTTGGTTATATANCTGATCNTCTGATACAAGATCAAACAAAGAAGGTTGTCTTATTAAAGACATGTTGGTATATATAGGATAAATCCTATTAATTTTACCAGCAGCATAATCCAGACGTCTAGTTTGGGCACCGGANCTTCTAAANTTTGGATCTACATATCGATAACCCAAACTTAAAAGAAGCGAAGAATCTTTCTTAACAAACTTATTGTCTATCTCAAAGTACATTCCTTTTATATCATTTGATATTGAATCTGGCATTCCATCACCTAACTCAGAATTCAGCCAATATCTTCTAGAAAAACCTGTTTGTAGCTTCTGCTCAATATGATACTTTTCATTACTAAAATNATGTAGTATTGACATATCATTAACAGGATTTCNTACTGAGATATTTTGAGTACCACTGGAAGCTAGCTCAAATAAATTGATATGATTTGCTGATAATTTGATTCTTTTATTTATTTCAGAAACCATAGATCCACCCGAAAGCAGTAAATCACTGGAGTATGTAGANTCGTTTATTTGAAGAGATCCACTAGGTCGTGTAACAAAAAAGTCAAAGCTTAAGTTTCTTATATATTGGTCAAATTCGTANGAGAAATCAGTTTGAATACCTTGCAAACGCCATCTGTTTTCAGTATAAAAATTTTCATAATGGATTATATCACGATAAGCCTTTAACATATCATTTTCGTAATCTGAAAGTTCTTCATTGTAATTGAAAAGTGTGAATTTAGATTGCTTAAGAAAAAGATCACCAACACTAAAACGTATCTTGTTGTTTATAACGCCCTTTGCTCTAAGCTGTCGAACATTTATTTCCGTNCCAGAGCCAAAGAAACTTCCAAAAGAGTTTCGTATACGCAGTTGCGCAAAAATTTCAATATCTTTAATTGGATTTACATGGGTATTAAGATCTAAAAGATTGTACCCATTTGAAATATTTCTTGCTGATAAGGTATCGTTTGTTTGGCTTTTATCGACTGCATCTCTAACAAAGTAAGAGCGCGAAAGTCCATCAAACCAAATGTTGTCATTCATCTGTGCATAGAGAAAAATGTCAGAAAAAAAGATCCCAAAAAAAACAAGAATAAGTATTAAACTTCTTTTCATATTTTAAAAATTAATTTTTAGTTCAAGTATCATCTCCCAACCTTTCAAATTATTTTCAACAAAGTTAGGATCAAAATACCTATATTGATTATAACGGTAAAATACCATTGCATTGTGATTTATTTTATAATCTAAACCAAAACCAAGTAATGTATTCTTTTGGTTTCTGGAGTTTGTATATCTATAAAGATTTTCTAAACCTAATTGCTCAAAAAATGTATTTGTGGCAGTAGGTTCAGGATTGTCCCCAATGTCTGTATAAGAATTACCCAATACTTTTTCTATACCATAGCTTAAAACAAGTGCAGCTTTTTGACTTAATTCAAAACTAAAATCTATTTCTTCACTAATTTGACTTATGAGTACCTGACTTCCAACCTGAGGAAATAAATTAAACTCTTTTTGACAAGTATTAAGACGAGTTAAAGAAAAGATATAATAGTTCTTTCCAAATATCTTATTGTTGTATTTGGCTTGAAATTCAATAGTATTAAAAAACTTTTTAAAATTTGCATTTCCCCCAGCAGTTGTATCAGTAATATTTACATTTTCATATACACCTCTATATGTTGAATTCAATAAATTATATGGCCCCCAATTTTGTGCGAAAACATTTATTCTTGAAAGTGTCTGACTATTTACATTGTGTATATATGACAATGCTGCATGAGAGGTATCAATCTCAGCAAAAAAACCAATTCCACCATTAAGTTTTAGCTTTCCTAAATTGAAATCTGCGTTAATTGAGACACCTTGTCTATTATTTACAGGAAAGCCAAGGCCTACAATTGGACTTTGATATGGTGTTCTTATTGTAGTACCTACACCCTCTACATTTGGAAATACCTCCAGAATAGATGTATTCAAAAAGTTACCCGTAACATTTACAAATTGTGGTGAAATTCGATATAGCTGAAAATTTAATGGAACTTTTGTTGATTTTGCAGTTTTAACGTTTAAAAGAATAGACTCTCCGTAGCCGAGAGTATTGATAGGGTCGCTATATTTTCCAAGACCAACTTCCATTTGGACGTGAATTTTATTCCATTTTTTATCTAATTCAAGAGTATGAATAAAATATTTTCTTCTTTCATCACTTAAAGAATCTATATCTGCCCACGAAGAAAGATAATTATAAGCTATTTTAAATTTGGAACTTAAAGTGTTTTTGAGTTGAAGTGAGCCAGTAAAATTATCACTATTTTCTAGAAGCGAACGATTAAAATTACTTTTTCCTATAACACCCTTAACAGAAAAATTAAAAGGTAGTTTTGAGCCTTGAAAGAAAATACCTTGGAATGCACGACTTCCATATCGTATTCCTTGATCAATCAAACCGCTATTATAATATCTTGAATAACGGTTAATTGGTATTTTATTTAATGGAGTTTGTGGTCTTCTTTCAAATATGCTAATTCTATTGAAAGAGCGGTTTCCCCACACAGTAAGTCGGCTTTGTCTGTACCATGAAACACCTCCTGATTTTAAATTAAAAATTCCATTTCTAGTTGCAATTGAAGTTGATAAGTTTAAACCAAGATTCAACGTCAAAGGTTGGGTAAGATTTGGTGAAGGACCTTTATATAGACTATTTAACATAAGATCTGCTCCAAATGTAATATTATCTCTAGTTTTACCATTAAGTTTTAAAAGAAACATAGGCTCTCTGTAAGCGTCCCCTGAACTAATAACTAATGTTTTACCACTATTGTTTGGAAATGCCTCTTGCTGATTACGAATAAAACCTAAAAACCTATAATATCCCGAAAAAGAAATTGAACTTGTTGGGTTCTTATAACTCAAAATATTGCTGCTGAAAGATTTTTGATTGATAGTCGTATCTTGACTATAAGAAGATCCCACCCACATAAAGAAAATGATTAAAAAAAATGATCCTCTCATAAAAAATACAAGAAATATTAATTTTTACTAAATTATTAAATTAAAACCGTAAGTAAGAACTTTTTAATTGTTGAATAAGAATCAGTAATTTGAGTTAATTTCTTTAATTGGTGTATTTTTCCACGTAATTCCATCTTGCCATTTTGGTGCACTCACCTCAACGAGATAATTGTCTAATATTTTTTCTAGATCTTTTGCTAAATCTGGTTTTTGAGAAACTAAATTCAATTGCTCCTTTTTATCTTTTACTAAATTAAATAGAAGTATTGATTTATCGTCTTGAAACTTTATTAGCTTATAGTCTCCTTTTCGAACTGCAGAATGTGGTCTTTTTAAAGCGATACCATTTTTGTAAGGAACATGAAAGAAAATACCATCGACTTTTCTTTTAATTTGTTTATTATTTTTATTCAAAAGTATTGAAGCAAAACTTCCACCATCAATGTCGCTCAAAGAGATTGATTTATTTCCAGCTAGCTCTATAAGTGTTGGTAGTAAATCGCTGCCAGATACAGGAATAGAAGATTCAGAACCATTTTTGATCCTTGGCCCTGCAATAATAAGAGGAACTCGTATTCCTCCTTCAAAAGCATCCCATTTTCCTCTGCTCAATGGATAATTGTAACTTTTTTCATACTTCTTAGCTCCAGGTATATTTGGTACCGATCCGTTGTCTGACATATACAAAATATAGGTATTGTCTTCAATTCCAAGTTCTTTTACTTTTTTTAATAAAATTCCAAGTCCATCATCCAAATCATATGTCATAGCTGCGAAACCAAGATCTTTTTGTTGTTCTCCTTTAGGTTTGTCTTTTAACCTTAAGTAGCTTTTTTCTTTTGATTCAATATTAGAATGGACAGCATAATGTGAAATTTGGAGATAAAAAGGTTTTTTTTCTTCCTGACTAGAGACAATAAATTTGATTGCTCTATCTGTTAAAGAAAAAATATTTTTTGGATCTTTTTTAAATACATNTTTCCATTGNCTTTTATTATTATCAAAATTCCCGTCTTTGTTTTTTGTAGGCCCATCACTTACATCATATCCAAGAACAGAAGGATCACTCCCCATACCCCATTTCCCAAAATGAGCTGTTCTGTATTTATTATTAATTTTTTTAAGTGCTTTTGGTATACTTGTAAATCCTTCATGATCAATATGGTCTGTGTTCATTCCTACACGAATAAGTGAAAGCCGAGCCGGTGTTTTACCAAATTGAATACTGTATCTTGANGGAGCACANACAGGTGCNCTTGCATATGCGTCAGAAAATCGCATGCCTCTATTTGCAAGTAGTTCTAAATTTGGTGTTTCAAAGTAATGACTTTTTGAGCCTGGCTCATTATCCATCATTTTTACTGATGTGCCATTCCAACCCTGATCATCAGATAGTATTAATATAAAATTTGGAGAAGTTGGATTTGTTTCATTTTCTTTTGTAGAATCGATTGAGTTGCAAGNAAAAAAAAGAAANGAAATACATAGAACAAAAAATATCTTAGCAATTAATTGAAAAAGTACTTGGTTTGTNTGCTTANATATTGTCATTATGAAAAATTTTTTTGAGTAAAGAATTTAATTTAAAATTGTTGAATTATTTGTCCTCAAAATAAATTATTTCACCATCTACAGTATGAATATCACCGAAAGTAATGTTTTTTGCCTTGTACATTGGTTTGGCATTTTCAAACTGTCTACCGAGACCCTCAGGTTTTATTGAGGCCTCAGCAATTCTTTGTTCAATTACTAATTTTAGAGAATCCATTATTTCAATGTAATCTTCATTATTTGCAAGGTTGATGAGCTCTTTCTTGTCGCTTTTATGATCATAAAGCTCATAGCCTAATTCACCATTTTTTCCCCACTTAGTCAGTCTGTAACGTTTGGTTTTAATCGAGTATCCTTTGCGCCATCTAGTAAGAGCACTTTCTCTGACTAATGTATTTACGTCCTTCATTATTGGTTGTAAGCTTTTTCCAACAACATGCTGAGGTGTTTTTATATTGGTT
>PBAG01000030.1 GCA_002715885.1 Flavobacteriales bacterium
AGTTGGTTTGGCGCCTGAATTTGATGTAAAAATTTCCAAAAAAGACAAGTTAGATTTTTATAAGATAGAAGCTGACAAAAAATTAGTCGATAATTATTGTAATGATATAGCAAAGAGATATGGTAAGATGAGCAATCCATCTAAATCAATTGCAGGTGATTTAGTATATTGTTTAATCCAACAGTTGGATTCAAATGGGAATATTGACTCAAGTGGTATTTCTAATGAAGCAACAGTTTCTATTGATACCATAAAAGAAAAAAAATATCAAAAAATGTTTATTGGTGTTGAGCCAGATGTCAAGTTTAACTTAAATGTTAAAAAAGTATTTTCTAACAAATCTGATTTATCAGCAATGCTAAAAATTAGTCAAGGAGAGTTAGAAAACCTTAGCAATGACTTGTTTGAATTTACTATTATTAGGATTAATAGATTAGCCCCGGCTGTCTTTGATAATGAATTATTTAACAAGGTTTATCCAGATGGAAAAATAAAGAATTTAAAGGAGTTTAAGAATAAAATTAAGGAAGAAGCAGAAAAATCGTTCGAAGTTGAGAGTGATCGTATGTTGAAGAATGATGTAGTTTTATATCTTGTTGACAAAATAAAATTTGATTTGCCTGATGAATTTCTAATGAAGTGGCTTGTAAAATCTTCTGAAAAACCACTTACTATAGACCAAGTCAAGCAAGATTATCCGCAGTATTCAAAAAGTTTAAAATGGCAGCTCATAGAAAATAAAATTTTAGAAGAACATAAAGTAAAAGTGGATAATGATGATTTAATAAATTTTACTAAGGAAATAGTAAAAAAACAAATGCAACAGTATGGTCAAGCTATAAGTGACGACAAACAGATTGCAGATATTGCTGAAAATATATTAAAGAACGAAGATGAAAGAAAGCGAATCTCTAATCAATTATTTGATGAAAAAACACTTGTAATTTATAAGGAACTGTTCAAATTGAATCAAAAATCTATTTCTTATGATGATTTTGTTAAATTAGCAACTGAAAAATAAAAATTATGGACTACGGAAAAGAATTTAAAAATTTTGCTTCAAAACATAAAGGAATAAATAGTTTATATATTGACCAATTTACCTCAATGCACGGTAATTACATCTCACCTACAATTATTGAGGAACGTCAAATGAATGTTGCAAGTATGGATGTTTTTTCTAGACTTATGATGGACAGAATTATTTTTTTAGGAGTTCCCATTAATGATTACGTAGCAAACATTATTCAGGCTCAGCTGCTTTTCCTTGAGTCCGTTGATTCAAAAAAAGATATTTTAATATATCTTAACTCTCCTGGTGGTGGTGTTTATGCAGGCTTAGGTATATATGACACTATGCAATATATCAATCCAGATGTTTCTACGATTTGCACAGGAATGGCAGCCTCAATGGGTGCTGTTTTATTATGTGCAGGAGCTAAAGGTAAGAGAACTGCTTTACAACACTCAAGAATTATGATTCATCAGCCAATTGGAGGGGCACATGGTCAAGCTTCAGATATTGAAATTACAGCAAATGAAATTAAAAAATTAAAAAACGAATTATATACAATAATTTCTGAGCACACTGGAAAATCATTTGACGAAGTTTGGAAAGATAGTGATCGAGATTTTTGGATGACTTCTTCTGAGGCCAAAGATTACGGTATGATAGATGAGGTGTTAAAAAAGAAATAATGTCAGATCATCATCAAATTCAATGTTCTTTTTGCAGTAGAAACAAACAGGATACTGAAATCTTAATTGCAGGAGCAAATGCTCATATTTGTAACTCATGTATTGAGCAGGCTTTTCAAATTGTTGAACAAGATGCTAAATCATCAGAGAATACATTAAAAAAAACTGATGAATTTTTACTTTTAAAGCCAATTGAAATAAAGTCTCATTTAGATGACTATGTTGTTGGTCAAGATCACGCAAAAAAAATTATTTCAGTTGCGGTATACAATCATTATAAGAGAATTTCACAAATATCATTAGATGACAATGATATTGAGATCGAGAAGTCTAATATTATTATGGTTGGTAAAACAGGTACAGGCAAAACTCTTCTGGCAAAATCAGTTGCAAAACTTTTGAATGTACCATTTTGTATTGCTGATGCAACGGTATTAACTGAAGCTGGTTATGTTGGTGAAGATGTTGAGAGTATTCTTTCAAGGCTTTTACAAGCTGCAGATTATGATGTTGACAAAGCTAAAATAGGTATAGTTTTTATCGACGAAATAGACAAAATTGCAAGAAAAAAAGATAACCCTTCTATTACTAGGGATGTAAGTGGAGAAGGAGTTCAGCAAGCAATGCTTAAACTTTTGGAAGGGACAGTTGTTAATGTACCCCCTCAAGGTGGAAGAAAACATCCCGATCAAAAAATGATAGCATTAGACACTAAAAATATCTTATTTATTAGTGGTGGTGCTTTTGATGGTGTTGAAAAGCATATTGCTTCAAGATTAAATACAAGAGCAATTGGTTATAAAACAAATAAAGAAAATCAATATAATAAAGAAAATATTTTGCAGCATGTTGCTCCTCAAGATCTAAAATCTTTTGGGTTGATTCCAGAACTAATTGGAAGAATGCCAGTAGTCACTCATTTAAATCCATTAGATAAAAATGCTCTCAAGTTAATTTTAACTCAGCCTAAAAATGCATTAACAAAGCAATATATTAAGCTTTTTGAAATCGATGGCATTAAGCTAAGTTTTGATAAAAAAGCTATTGATTTAATTGTTGAAAAAGCTTTAGAGTATGAGTTAGGAGCTAGGGGTTTAAGATCAATTTGTGAATCAGTTATGCTCGATGCAATGTATGAGTTACCATCTCAAAAAACCAAAAAAGAGCTTATTATTTCATCAGCATATGTCAAAACAAAGCTAAATAAGTTAGTACTAAATAAACTAAAAGTAGCTTAATTAATTATCAAAGGATAAGTTTCATCTCCTGCGCTCACCGAAATATCGCAATTACAACCTCCCTCACCATAATCTAAGGTTCTTTCGCTGTATATGCTTGGACTAATAGATACTATACCTTCTGAAATTATGCAGCTTGAGGATTCAAAACAAGACAGATCATATTTTAGTGGATCTGTGATAACAACAGAAAATGAATTATTATTTACAGAATTTCCTTCGGCACTTCCAATTACATGATATAAGTTATCAATATAATCGTATTGTGTTGAATATCCATTTTTTAACTCTTTTGAATATTCACCAGTCAAATTTATAATTCCGTTTTCTGTGTTTAAGCTTAAATTGTTTACTGATAATTTAAATTCCAAATTACTATTTTCATTAAAACCATTATTTTCTAGAGTTATAGTTCCTTGTACTAAATTATTATTTATATAAAAGTCTGTAAAGGTGGTATTAATTATTGCGCCAGAGTTATATAAAAACTGATTGTAAATTATATTTATTTCTCCTCGTTTTATATGGCCAAGATGTAAGAAATTTTCGTCTCCAAAATTTANAATTAGCGTATCTTGNTTGGAAGTATCNTTATTTAAACTTATGTAGTTAGGTAAGTCTTTGGTTGTTTGAGTTGAAATGAAAGCATGNTCTATCTCTCTTTCGATGTCAACAATTGTTTTTTCAATTAGCAGATAATCTTGGCTTGCTTGTAAATTTCTTTGATTTAAATTTTCTAATGTATTTTCATCTTTGCAAGAAAAAATTAGTATTGCTGATGCTAATAGTATATTAATAAATTTAGCTGGTCTAGGTATTTTTTTCATATGTTAAAAAGGTAAAGTCATATTTATGTTTTTCATCTTTCTCATAAAATAATTTGCTGACTACTTTCCATTTTTTTTCATCAATTTCTGGAAAAAAAGTATCTCCNTGAAATTTGTGATGAATTCTTGTTAAATAGATTCTATCAATCAAGTTTTGTTCTAATGCAAGCTTNTATATTTCTCCACCACCAATAATAAATGCTTCTTTTTCATTATCTGTTCTTGAGACTTCTAAAGCATCAGTCAAATTATTTTTTACAACGCAATCTGCAGCAGTGTAATCTTTATTTCTTGTAACAACTATATTTACCCTATTGGGAAGTGGACGAAATTTGTGAGGTATAGACTCAAAATTTTTTCTTCCCATTATNACATGATGACCTGCAGTTTTATCTTTAAAAAATTTCATATCGACAGGAAGATGCCAAATTAAATCATTGTCTTTCCCAATAACGTTATTTTCACAAGCTGCAACAATTATNGATGTGATCATAGTATTTTTTTTNNTTTATANATTACATTTCTGTCGCTTAAGTAATTTCTAATATACTTGAAATGAGAACCTAGGTATTCAGGAGGAGAAATTCCAACTTGCTGATATTTTTTCTCTAAAACTAGATTGGCAACTGCGGTACAAGTAAATCCAGTAGTCCTTGCCATTGANATGGTATTGTCTTGAAATCTGTCNAGAAGATTATATTGATATTTTACTTTTTTTTCATTTTCAGTTCCTTCAATAATTATTCTCATAACAGTAAAATCTTCNTCTCCTTTTTTCATTTCCCACTTTGGAAAAAGGAGTTTTGAAGTAAGATCAATAGGCCTAATTTTATTGCCATTAATTTCTACTTCTTCATATGAGAAAAAACCTGTTGACCTTAATACTTTTAAATATTCAACACATCCTGGATATCTCAAAGTTTTTTCAATCATATTTGGAACATGAGCCATAGTCTTGATTAAACTTCTTAAACCATCAGAATTCCAACTCTCTAATGTGCCAATTTCTTCAAACTCTATAAGTTCAGTATCTGAAAGAGCCTCTTTCACAATTATTTGTTTATGTTGAACATATCTTGCTGGTCTTATGTATTCTTCAATTACATCGATTGGAGAAAAAACAGCTTGATATTCGTATGGCCACTCTCTTTTGACAGGAAGTCCACCAACAAGGCACTCATAGTCAGTTATTTTCATACTAATATCGTGATGACCAAAAATTATATTNCCCATTCCAGGAGCAACACCACAGTCCATAACTGCAACTACATTATTTTTTTTTGCTATTTCATCAAGACCAAAGGGATCTTCAGGATAAAAAGAAATATCAACTATATNTTTTTTAGCTTCAATAACATCTTTCATCATCTTATAGCCCATAAATCCCGGTACTGCNCCTATCACTAAGTCAAAATCANTAATTAAGTTTTGAAGAGATTTAGTATCTGAAACATCAAGACATACTTTTTTTATTTTTTTTGATGATANTTTNTCAAGATTTTTTTCTGAAATATCAACAGATGTAACGTCATGNTTTTTAGATAAATCTAAGGCCATAACACCTCCAACTAATCCAGCTCCAAGAACNACTATTTTTTTCATGATTTATATTTTCTAAACAGCAACTTTACCTTTAATATGTGGNTGATAATCGTAATCTATTAATTCAAAATCATCATACTTAAATTCAAAAATATCTTTTACTTTTTTATTGATGAGCATTTTAGGTAATTTTTTTGGATCTCTTGATAATTGAAGATTTGTTTGTTCAAAATGGTTAGTGTAAATGTGTGCATCACCAAGAGTATGAACAAAATCTCCGAGTTGAAAGTTACAAACTTGTGCAACCATCATAGTAAGAAGCGCATAAGATGCAATATTAAATGGAACCCCTAAAAAAATATCTGCACTTCTTTGATATAGTTGACAGGATAATTTATTTTCTGATACATAAAACTGAAAGAAAGTATGACATGGAGGTAATGCCATATTTTTTATTTCACCTACATTCCATGCACTTACTATTATTCTCCTGCTATTTGGGTTGTCTTTTAATTGATTTAATACTTGCTTTATTTGATCAATATGTTTACCCTCTGGTGTGGGCCAACTTCTCCATTGATAGCCATATACATGACCTAAATCTCCATTTTCATCAGCCCATTCATCCCAAATTCTTACTCCATTCTCTTTTAAATATTTGATATTAGTATCTCCTTTTAAAAACCAAAGAAGCTCATGAATTATTGATTTTAAATGAAGTTTTTTTGTTGTAACACAAGGAAATCCATCTGCTAAATTAAATCTCATCTGATATCCAAACACACTTTTCGTTCCAGTTCCAGTTCTATCAGTTTTAAGCGTACCGTTTTTCATTACGTGTGACATTAAATCAAGATATTGTTTCATATTTTAAAGAATTGTGCCAACTATTACAGCAGTTAATAACGATGCTAATGTTCCAGCGATTAGCGCTAATATTCCTAATTTTGAAAGATCACCTGTTCTGCTTGGTGCGATGGATCCTATACCTCCGATTTGAATCCCAATGGATAAAAAATTAGCAAATCCACACAAAATATAAGTGGAAATAATGATCGACTTTTCTTCAAAAAATTTGCCACTTTCTTTTAGTTCAGATAATGAAATATAAGCAACAAATTCATTTAGAATTGTTTTCTCACCTAACAATTGACCAACCAAAACCATATCTTCTTTACAAACTCCCATTAGCCATGTTAATGGAGCTAAAATATAACCAAGAATAAATTCAAGCGTGAGACCTGTATATTGTCCATTAGTTATTTCTTTGATTTGATTGTTTAACTGAGTATTAGCCCCGATAAAGTCATTAAGGAAATAATTCACCAAACTTATAAAAGCAATAAACACTAAAATCATAGCACCAACGTTTACTGCTAATTTGATTCCTTGCGTTGTACCAATACTTATAGCTTCAAATGAATTACAGCCTAGCTTTTCATTTGATATAGTCATATCTTCATTAATGTTCTCTGTTTCTGGTAATAAAATTTTTGATAAAACAACTGCAGCTGGTGCTGACATTACTGATGCAGTCAGTAAATGTTTAGCAAAGAACAGTTGTTGTTCAGGATCACTTCCCCCAAGAAAGCCAATATAGGCAGCCAGTACACCTCCAGCGATTGTTGCCATACCTCCAGACATCAAACAAAGAAGCTCTGAAGTTGTCATTTTTTCAATGTAAGGCTTCACAAGTAGTGGGGATTCTGTCTGCCCCAAGAAGATATTTCCTGCAGCAGATAGACTTTCAGCACCTGAAAGTTTTAGAGTTTTTTTCATCAAATAAGCGAAGAAATAAACTACTTTTTGTAAAATGCCCAAGTAAAAAAGCAGGCTAGTCAGTGCAGAAAAAAATATTATTGTTGGTAAAATTTGAAATGCAAAAATGGCACCAAATTCATTGCTATTAACTAAAGTTTCACCAAATAAAAATAAAGCTCCTTGCTTTGAGAATTGTAAAACTGTTACAAAGACTGAACTTATCCATTCAAAAAGATTTTGAACAATGGGTACTTTTAAAATTAAAATTGCGAGTAAAAGTTGAATTAGTAAGCCCTTAACAACAAGAGACCAATTAATGTTTCTTTTATTTCTGCTAAAAACAAACGCCAAAATAATTAGCGANACNANACCAAGAAGGCCTCTCAGTAATTTATTTGTAAAAGATTTATTTTTAGAAAATACTAGTGGTTTATTAGTAAAAACATAATCGATATTATTTTCTGTTAATATTAATTTATCCTCNCTNTAATCTAACAAATATTCTCTTATTGTATCTNTTGGGAGAGTATATTTAANANTAATATTGTNCCNATCAGTAGTCCATGTTCCCTTAGCAAATAAACTTTTTTTAGAAATTTTGTACTCAAATGTTTGGTCATTATTAATTTCTAAGTAATCTAGATCNTTAAANTCGGTGTTACTTTGATTTANAGACTTTATTTCTGAAAAAAACCATTTAGAGNAATAATTCAGCCACNCTTGANNATCATCCTCTGCAAAACATGAAAAAGTTAAGGANTGAAAAATTAAAATGAAAAGTAATCTTTTCATGAGGTTCTTCTTTTTATCTCATCTCTTAAAACAGATGCTTTTTCNTAGTTTTCAACTTTTATTGCTTGTTTCAGAGACTCCTCTAATTCCTTTAATGTATATCTATTAATTTTTTTTTGTTTATCAATAACTTTAGATTTTCTGTCTTTATCGTATGAGCTAATTGTAAGTATTGAAGCTCTTGATAAAATATCCTCGTAGGTAAAAATAGGACATGAGAATCTTATTGCAATGGCTATAGCGTCCGATGTCCTTGAGTCAATTTCAATTTCTTCATTGGTGATTAAATTTTTACAATAAAGAGTTGAGTGAAAAACTCCTTCAATTAATTTATGTATTACCATTTTACTGACAGAAATATTGAACTTTTCTCCAAATGCCTTAAAAAGATCATGAGTTAATGGTCTTTCTGGCTTTTCTTTACTATCCAATGCAACAGCAATTGCTCTTGCTTCACACCAACCAATTACCACTGGTAATTGTCTTTCACCAACAGTTTCATTTAATAGTAAAACATAAGCGTTATTTTGAGCATCACTTTGTCTAATTGCTGAAATATTTAACTGAATTAATTCCAACTTTAATTATTTCTAAGATTTTTTAATTCTTGTATAAGTTTAGGAACTACTTCAAAAGCATCNCCTATCACTCCATAGTCAGCAGCTTTGAAAAAGGGTGCTTCAGGGTCAGTGTTAATTGCTACCATTACTTTTGATGAATTTACACCAGCTAAGTGCTGAATGGCTCCAGATATTCCAATTGCTATATATAAATTTGGAGCAACTGCTTTTCCTGTTTGTCCTACATGTTCTGAGTGAGGCCTCCATCCAATATCAGAAACAGGCTTTGAGCATGCAGTTGCAGCTCCTAAAGTGTCTGCGAGTTCTTCAATCATTTTCCAGTTTTCTGGACCCTTTAATCCCCTGCCTGCAGAAACGATTACTTCAGCTTCTGACAACGAAATTTTTCCTTTGTTGACATCTTTTCCTGAAACACTTAAATCATTTTCAAGACTTAATGAGTTTTCTTTAATACTACAATNAACNCTAGATTCNTTNAGATCAAAAGAATTTGGCTTTATACAAATAATNGCTTTTTCTGATTTCAGCTTTACGCTCTCAATAGCNTTGGATGAGAAGGATTGTCTTTTNAATATAGGATTTTTTGGATCATCTAAATGTGTAATGACATTACTAACTAATCCTGCAGCTAATTTAGCTGACAGCCTAGGGGCAATACTTTTAGAGTTAAAAGTGTCTGAAAAAATAATATAGTTTGAACTTTCAGCATTTTCATTTATAATTTGAGCGACAGATTTTCCATCGCTTTTGGAAATATTTGGAAAAGATTCAATCAAACTTGATCCATATAGACCTAATTTTTTTAGTTCATCTTCAGAGACATTTCCAACTGAAATGGATTTAACTTCTTGGTTTAGTTTTTCTGCTATGTTTTTGGCATAATAAACAGCTTCAAATGTACTTTTTCTAAATTTTCCTTCCCAACTTTCAGCATATACTATTATTGACATATTGTTTTATTTTATTTGTTATATAACTTTTGCAACATTGTGCANTTCATTTACTAAGTCTGTGATATTATTTTCATCAATCATTTTACAATTACCTTTAACNGGAGGTTTTTCAAACTCAATGGACTCTANTAAAGTAGTTTTTTCTGANGCTTCAATAACNTCTAACGGTTTGGTCCTTGCNGTCATAATTCCTCTCATATTTGGTATTTTGAGTTCAGATTCTTCAACTAATCCTTTTTGTCCTCCAATAATTAATGGCATTTTAGATTCCAAATTTTCTATACCTCCATCGATTTCTCTTGATAGCTGTATTGTGTCATTATTAATTGTTAATCCATTGCATGCGTTTACAAATGGAATATTTAGCATGTCTGCAAGCATTCCAGGTACAGCTCCGCTATTGTAATCACTTGATTCTTTACCAGCAATTATTAAATCATATTCAGATGATTTAACGTGGTTGGCTATTTCTTTTGCTGTTGAATAGCTATCCTCTGGAGTGTAATTAATTCTAATTGCATTATCGGCTCCTATTGCCAATGCTTTTCTCAAAATTGGTTCAACAGTTTGATCCCCTACACACAAAACAGTTATTGAAGCCTGATTTTGCTCTTTTAAAAAAACAGCTTTTGTTAATCCAAATTCATCATAGGGATTTATAACAAATTGTATGCCATTTTTGTCGAATTTGGTGTTGTTTTCTACAAAATTTATTTTTGAGGTTGTGTCCGGAACACTACTAATACATACTAAAATTTTCATCTTTTTTTATCTTTAATATAAGTATAACAAAACTAAATAATTACATTAACTTTTTCTCCTTTTTTTAAAGTAAAATATGAAAAAGATACTACCAATAAACATTTGTATTATTTCTTCTTAAAACACTTCTTATTGATCAAAAATATTATTTTTGCACCCAAATAAAAACAAAAAAATATACCATGGAAATATTAGTATCATACTTACCACTATTTGGAGTTATAGCTCTTGCATTTGTTTTTTGGAAAAATGCTTGGGTATCTAAACAAGAAGAAGGAGAAGAAAACATGTCACGAATTGCAAAAAACATTGCTGACGGTGCAATGTCATTTCTTAAAGCTGAATACAAAGTATTGTCAGTTTTTGTTGCAGCAGTAGCAGTTTTACTATTTTTTAAAGGATCAAATGAAGAGGCTTCTCACGGACTAGTTGCTGTGTCCTTTATAGTAGGTGCAATTTGTTCAGCGCTAGCTGGATTTATAGGAATGAAAGTTGCAACTAAAGCCAACGTAAGAACAACAAACGCTGCTAGAAATTCATTAGGTAAGGCTTTAGAAGTAGCCTTTTCTGGTGGTGCTGTTATGGGACTTGGTGTGGTAGGGCTTGGTGTTCTTGGTTTAAGCTCACTCTTATTCATTTATCAAGGTATTTGGGATGATAATCTCGAGATGGTACTGAATGTTTTATCTGGTTTTTCACTTGGAGCTTCTTCTATTGCACTATTCGCTAGAGTGGGAGGTGGAATTTATACCAAAGCAGCTGACGTAGGAGCAGACTTAGTAGGTAAAGTAGAGGCAGGAATTCCTGAAGATCATCCACTAAATCCAGCTACTATTGCTGATAATGTTGGGGATAACGTTGGAGATGTAGCAGGAATGGGAGCAGATTTATTTGAATCTTATGTTGGATCCATTATTGGNTCNATGGTTCTAGGTGCAGTTTATGCAACTTTACCAGAATTTAGAGAAAGTTTTGACGGTTTAGGTGCAGTTTATTTACCATTGGTTCTTGCTGCAGTTGGAATAATTATGTCAATCATTGGTACATTTTTTGTTAAAGTTAAAGANGGTGGATCACCTCATCAAGCACTAAATATNGGAGAGTTTGGTTCTGCTGGATTAATGTTAGTTGCATCTTACTTCATTATAAATTCTATGCTTCCTGAAACTTGGGTTAGTGATGGGATTCAGTATACAGCAATGGGTGTTTTTTGGGCAACAATTGCTGGACTAGTTGCTGGATTGTTAGTTGGAAAAATAACAGAGTATTATACAGGTACTGGAACAACTCCAGTAAATTCTATTGTCGAGCAGTCNGAAACTGGTTCTGCTACAAACATAATAGCTGGTNTTGGCGTAGGAATGATGTCAACTGCGATTCCAATTTTATTAATTGCATCAGCAATATTAGTTTCTCACAGCTTNGCAGGCCTTTATGGGATAGCTATTGCAGCTGTTGGTATGTTAGCAAACACTGGTATTCAATTAGCGGTTGATGCATATGGACCAATTTCTGATAACGCAGGAGGTATTGCAGAAATGGCTGAGCTACCACCGGAAGTAAGAGAGAGAACAGACAAGCTTGATGCTGTTGGAAATACAACTGCAGCAATNGGAAAAGGNTTTGCAATTGCTTCAGCAGCTTTAACTGCCTTAGCACTTTTTGCAGCATTTATGAAAACAGCGGGTGTTGAATCAATTGATGTTTCTCANCCAGATATNATGGCTGGTCTATTAATAGGAGGAATGTTACCTTTTGTATTTTCAGCATTATCTATGAACGCTGTTGGAAGAGCAGCTATGGCGATGATTGAAGAAGTAAGAAGACAATTTAGAGATATACCAGCACTTAAGGCAGCATTAGAAGTTATGAAAAAATATGATTCTGATATGTCTAAGGCAAGTGCTGCAGATAAAAAAATATTTGATGCTGCCAATGGTGTTGCAGAATATGATAAATGTGTTGATATTTCAACCAAAGCTTCCATTAAAGAAATGGTTCTTCCTGGACTTCTAGCAATAGCGGTTCCTGTGGTTGTTGGCTTTGGAGGTAAGTGGTTCGGTATTGGAGGTGCTGAAATGCTTGGCGGTTTATTAGCAGGTGTTACAACATGTGGAGTACTAATGGCTATTTTTCAATCAAACGCAGGAGGAGCATGGGATAATGCAAAGAAAATGATTGAAGAACAAGGAAGGAAAGGAACAGACGCTCACAAAGCTGCTGTTGTAGGCGATACAGTAGGTGACCCTTTCAAGGATACTTCAGGTCCATCACTAAACATATTACTAAAGTTAATGTCAGTTGTAGCATTAGTTATTGCCCCTTCATTAACAAACAATGCAGAAATGCAAGAATCTAGTGAATCTGAAATGATAAATAATCAAAAAGAGGCAGTTTATGAAAAGGTTGAAAGTGAAGAAATTGTAATTTATACTGGAGTTGTAAATTATGGTATTGACAAAGCAAATAATGTGACACAACTTTCAGACCTGACATTAAGTAATGATATGTTTTGTCAATCTGGTGGAGCCGCATGNGATCAATTTGTATCTTCTTGCAAAGAGCCTTTAGTTTTTGCTTCTAATTCTTCAGTAGCTGTTTCAAGAATTGATGCATACTCTTACCAAATTGATGGAACCTTAGGCGTTTCTNATGATAATATAATGGAAGCAACTGTATATTATGAAGTAGTAAATGATAATGCAATAACCGGACAGTTAGTTGTCAATGATATGATAGTAAAGTTTAAAGGTAAAAGATAGATAATTANTTAGACAACCCATCTAATCTTGNTTCAATTTTATTGATAATATCATCAAGTTCATTTTGATTTTCTGAGAAATTAATATTGTCTACCTCAATAATTAGTAGCTCCCCTTTATTGTATTCATCTATCCAAGCTTCGTATCTTTCGTTGAGCCTTGTTAAGTAGTCAAGTCTAATGCTATTTTCATAATCCCTTCCTCTTTTTTGAATTTGTTCAACTAGTTTCGGAACAGATGCTCTTAGATAAATTAGTAAGTCGGGGCCATCAATAAACCCNTCCATNAAATTAAAAATTTCTTTATAATTTTCATAGTCTCTAGTACTCATCAGACCCATNGAATGNAAGTTGGGAGCAAAAATGTANGCATCTTCATAAATGGTTCTATCTTGAATATATTTTTCACCACTATTTTTGATATCTATTATTTGTCTGAATCTACTATTTAAAAAGTAAACTTGTAAATTGAAAGCCCACCTTTGCATNTCTTTGTAAAAATCGTTTAGATANGGGTTATTTTCNACATCTTCGTAATGTGCTTTCCACTTAAAATGTTTTGATAAAAGNGTGGTTAAAGTTGTTTTACCTGAACCAATATTTCCAGCAATAGCAATATGCATTTTTTAATTTTTCACTAAAATAATAAAGAATTTTTTATGCAATTAAAGAAATACTAACTAGAAGTATTATTGTTGAAAACTTATGAGTTTAGCTTTTTTATTTCCTCAATAAAAANNCTTGTTTCACTNAGTCTTTGAATTTTGTTTTGACCACCCAATTTATTTTTATTTTCAAGCCATTTTAAAAATACNCCNTTTTTTACGTCATAAATTTNGGGAACATCAATTATTAGGTTATTNGATCTTTTTGCATCATAGTCTGAATTGATTGATTTAAGTTTTTTGTCCAAAATTTCTATAAATTTATTTTTTTCATTTGGAGGTTTTTCAAACTCTATTGCCCACTCGTGAGCACCAGANCTTTGATTCATAAAAATTGGNGCNATNGTATANTCTACAATTTTTGNGTTTGTTTNTAAACNAGCTTCNTAAATAGCTTGGTCAGAATTATGAATCATTANTTCTTCACCAAATACATTTATACAATTTTTTGTTCTTCCCTTAATTATTATTCTATGGGGGTTTGTTGAAGTAAATTGTATTATGTCTCCAATTTGATATCTCCATAGGCCAGAACTTGTAGAAATTATCATGACATAGTCTACNTTAGTTTTGACGTCATCAATTTTTATATATTCCTTATTTTCCTTCTCAAAATTTTTACTGGTTATAAATTCATAAAATATCTCATAATCTAACATCAATAGCATATCGTTAGCATTTTTTCGATCTTGTATGGCGAAGAAGCCTTCTGATGCATTGTAAATTTCTAAATAGTTCATTTTCAAAGATGGTATGAGAGAATTAAATTGCTTCTTATACGGCATGAAGTTGATTCCTCCGTGAAAATATAGTTCTAAGTTTGGCCAAACTTCAGAAATATTATTGGCACCAGTTTTTTTTATAACATTTTTTAAAAGAAAAAGCATCCAAGAAGGAACGCCAGTTAAATTTGTGATGTTTTTTTTAATTGATTGGTTTGTTATATTGTTCATTTTTTCATTCCAATCTTTCATCAGAGCAGTTTGCATATCTGGAAGACGATGTGAATTTACCCAAAAAGGAAATTTTTCTAATAATAATGCAGATAAATCTCCTTCAGAAGTATTAGAATTAAATTCTTTTGAACCAGCTAGCATAATTCCTTTGCCATTAAAAACTTTGCTTTCTGGGTTATTAGATAAATAAATAGCAATCATATCTTTACCACCTTTAAAATGACAATTATATAACGTGTTATTAGTTAATGGAATAAATTTGCTTTTAGCNTTAGTNGTTCCTGATGACTTAGCAAACATTTTAGTTTTTCCAGGCCATAAAATGTTTTCATAACCTTGTCTTATTTGCTCAATATAAGGATATAGCTCTTCGTATTTTCTGCTAGGAACAAGATTTTTAAAATTTTCATAATTACTTATTTTATCAAATTTATGTTCTATACCAAATACTGTTTTTTCTGCTTTTTTAATAAGAGTTTGAAGCACTTTGTTTTGTGATTCTAAAGGGTTTTCTTTCACACGATTAATTTTCTTTATCCTTTGTTTAATTAATGTAGAAAGAATAGAATTTTTAAAAGGAAAATTTATCAAAAAATAATATATTTAAAAATTAAACTTTACAAAAATATGCATTCGAACGTAATTAAAAAGATGGATACCTCATTAAAGGAATTTGTTGAGTATAAAATGCAAATTCATAATGAGGACATTTCGATGAATGATTTAATTGAATCGAAGATTACTATTAATTGGAGAGGTAAAGTTATATGTCAGTGCGGAAGGGAAATGAAAAAGTTTTATAGATCTGGTTTTTGTTATACATGCTTTTGGGAATCACCCAAAGCATCTCAAAGTATATTTAAGCCAGAACTTTGCACTGCACATTTAAATATTGAAGAAAGAGATCTTTCATGGGAAAAAAAATTTCAATTAGCTCCGCATTATGTTTATTTGGCAAATTCAAGTGGCATAAAAGTTGGGATTACTAGAAAAACTCAAGGAATTACTAGATGGATGGATCAAGGGGCAAGCCAAGCTATTATTTTAGCTGAGGTACCAAACAGAAGATTCTCAGGTGATATTGAAGTAGCAATTAAGGCCCATGTTTCGGATAAAACAAATTGGAGAAAGATGTTATCTGCCGAACCTGAAAATGTCAATTTACAAGAAATTAAAAAAGAGTTGTCTTCATATGTTCCAACTGATTTGCAAGGATATATTTCAAATGATAATACAGTAACACATATAAAATATCCGGTTTATCAATACCCCAAAAAGATTAAAAGTTTAAAGCTTGAAAAAAATAACGAGATTAGTGCTGTGTTAAAGGGAATTAAAGGACAGTATTTAATTTTTGATAACGATCAGGTGTTTAATGTTAGAGCACATGAAGGCTTTGTTGTTGACTTTTCTTATAGTAATAAATCTTTACAATCAACTTTATTCTAAATTTATAAAATAAGGAAGTCTTGCTTGGATCTCTTCAGAACTAAGTAAGATTTTTAAAGATTTTAAGTCTTCATTATCAAATAAATTAAGTTCATTGTTCAAAACATAGCTAAACTTTGTTTCGGCTAAATCATTTAAAATTTCAGTAAACGGATCTTTTTGTTTTGGAAGAGAAATTGTTCTGTATTCATCGATTTCTGCTAGCTCAGCTGCGATAAAAATTGCCTGTTCAATACCTCCAAGCTCGTCTACTAAGCCTATTTTTTTTGCATCAAATCCTGACCAAACTCTACCTTGTCCTATTTTATCGACCTCTTCTATACTCATGTCTCTCCCATCTCCAACTCTGCTTATGAAAGTATTATAAACATCTTGGATACCTTTTTGAATTTTTTGTTTTTCAAAAAGAGATAGTTTTCTATTAATTCCCATATCAGCATATTTATTGGTCTTTACTGTGTCGAGGGTAATTCCAAAATTTGATTTATAAAATTCTTTCATATTTGGAATCATGCCAAAAACTCCTATAGAACCTGTTACTGAAGAGGGGTTTGCAACAATTTTATCAGCAGCACAAGCTATATAATAACCTCCTGAGGCAGCGACATCCCCAAAAGATACCACAAACGGTTTTTCTTTTTTTGCTAATACAGTTTCTCTCCAAATTACGTCAGAGGCTAGTGCGCTGCCGCCAGGAGAATTGACTCTCAAAACAATTGCTTTTACATTTTTGTCTTCTCTTGCTTGCTTTATTGCTTTAGATGTAGTTATTGATCCAATTGCGTCATTGCTTCCCTTGCCAGAACTAATATCTCCAGTTGCATATACAATAGCAATTTTATTTCTGCTAATTTCTTTTTTCTTATTCTTTATTTTTGANTATTTCTTTAAAGAAATAAAATTTAATTTATCGTCTCCACAAAGTAATTTCAGAGAATCTAAAACTTGATCTTCATATAAAACTGCATCAACATAATTTTCATCTAAACATATTTCGGCAGAACTAAGTTTTAAAGAATTAGCGTCTTNGTAAATTTTATNTCTACTNATATTCCTTTGAGTAGAAATACTGTCAATTAAGTTATTATTCAAAGAGTTTAGCATCAATTTTAATTGNTTTCGATTTGCATCACTCATTTTTTCTAAGGTAAATGGTTCAATAGCNCTTTTGAATTTNCCGAGTCTAAATATTTGTAAATCAATATTCAGCTTTTCTAGTAATCCTTTAAAAAACATTAATGTTGCAGATAANCCTTTGTTATCAATCATACCCATAGGATTAATGAANATTTTATCTGCAACTGAGGCTAAATAGTAACTTTTTAGACTGTATACTTCATTATATGCAATGATTGGTTTTTTTGTTTTTTTAAAATCAATAAGTTTATTTCTTATTTCTTCAGTTTGTGAGGTTCCTGCATTAATTATTGGACTGTTTATGTATATTCCTATTATTTTTTCATCATTCTTAGCTTTTTCAATATTGTCAAGAATATTCTTTAAACCTAATTGATTTTTTGGTTCAATGTTCATAGGGTCGAAATCCAGAAGTGGATTTGATTTTTCTCTTTCAACAACTGTATTCGATAAATCAATTTTAAGAAAATGTTTATTATCTAATTTTTTTGTTGAATTGCTTTTTTGATTGGANACAGAAGCTATTCCAGCTATAATCAATATTAAAACCAAAAATGAAAGCAGAAAAGCAATTAAAGTTGAAAAAATATTTTTTAAGAATTTNAACATAATTTNAGTATAAAAATTTACCACAAATATAATTCTATTAATTTAGAAATTAATTATTTTTAAATATGGTTGAAGACTTAAATTAATGATACTATAATGAATAATGTTTATTTGCAACTTGGAACCAATATGGGTGATAGATTTGAAAATTTATGTCAATCAATCGCTTTAATTTCTCAAAAAATTGGTGTAGTAATTAAGAAGTCAAAAGTTTATGAAAGTGCNCCATGGGGAGTTGAAAATCAAAACTGTTACTTAAATCAGGTTATATGTGTAAAATCAAAATTCAATGCTTTTGACACACTTCAACAAGCATTAGAGATTGAGAAGAATATGGGAAGAATTAGAATTGAAAAGTGGGGAGAGAGAATTATTGATATTGATATTTTGTTTTATGATGACAAAATCATTGAGTCAGATAATTTGTGTATACCACATGAATTTATTCATAAAAGAAATTTTGTTCTAAAGCCGATGTGTGAATTAGAACCAAATTTTGTGCACCCAAAATTAAAAAAAACAATAAGTGAATTGTTAGACGAATCAAAAGACGAAGAAAAAGTAACAATATATGAAGCATAAATTTATTGCAATTGAGGGTAATATAGGAGTTGGNAAAACCTCTTTTGCTAAAAAGTTTGCAGAGGANAATAATTCTAAACTCATANTAGAATCTTTTTCGGANAATCCTTTTTTACCAAAATTTTATAAAAACCCAGAGCAGTACGCATTTTCATTGGAACTTTTTTTTATGTCTGAAAGATATCATCAGCTTAAAAATCAATGGAGTGAAGATTTATTTTATNAAAATAAGGTAGCTGATTATTTTTTTATGAAGTCTAAAATTTTTGCTCAAAATAATTTGAAGAAAGATGAATTATTATTATTCAATAAACTTTTTGATATAATGTTAGCCTCTCTTCCAGTTCCTGATCTTTTGGTATATCTGCACTCCGATATCAAAAGATTACAAGAAAATATACATTCAAGGGGAAGAGAGTTTGAACTCAATATTCAAAATTCTTATTTGAAATCAATTGAAGAAAGTTATTTTGATTATTTAAAAAAGCAGGAAATAACATCTGTGCTCTTGATAGATGTTACCAATGTTGATTTTGTCAAAAATGAAAATAATTATCGAAAAATATGCAAACTTATTTCAGAAAATTACACTAAGGGCGAAACAAAAAATATTATTTTGTAGCATTTAAGAATTTTTCATTTGTCATGTAGTTAACAAATTCTAAATCTTTTTTTGCTTCTTCTTTATATTTTATATTCTTGGTTATTGCACTCTTTAAAGATTTTATCATCATATCCTCATTGGCAGAACGTGCATATGAAATTGCATTTAAATAGTTGCATTCTGCAGTATTTTCATTACAAGTACTATTTTGACCATTTAACATTTTTGCTAGTGCTGCATTATGGGTGTTCTTGTTCTTAAAGAATCTGCTTGCTTTTTTGTAATTCGCTGTTCTTAGATCTAATAGAGCTTTATTTTTTGTTGTTGCTCCCTTATTGTATAATTTTTTTGCCAATTCTAGATCACCTTCCCATGCAGCAATTACAGCTTTGTTATTTTGAATATTTGATGCAGTATTATTTAGCTTTTCAGCTTTTGATAAATATTTTTTTGCCTCATTCAGTCTATTGTTTTCAAGCATAAGACATGCTATGTTATTGTATCCTTTCCAATTATTATGAATTTCACTGGCACTATTAAAAATTGAAATTTTTTGATCAATATCATCAGTTAGTGAGGCAGAGTATAGTAATTCTTTCATGTCTAAAGCTGCAGCATTATTTTTTGCAAGCTCTAAAATTAAGCTATCGGATTTCTTTGGTTCAAATGATCTGATTGTAATTTTAGCTTTTCTAAGTTGTGGTAAAACATCTTTTTCAATTGCATCATATATTTCTGCCATATCTCTAATCGCTTGCTCTCTTTTTTCAAGATCCTCCACTGAATTAACAATCTTAGTTATTCTTCTTCTATCTTTAATATCTGAATTTCTCATAAGTTTATTGAACCCTTCCCAGTCTTCACCTTCAGATACTTCGGTGTATAAGTCTTTGTTATCTACACCATCTAAATTTGCTTTTTTTAACATCTTTTTTAGAAAACGTAATGTACTTGCAGCTCTTTTGTCAGATACATTGTCATTCAGGTCAACTGATCCTTCAGGTGAAGCATATGATTTCACTTCGATTGAATGTGTTTTATTTCCTAAACTTGCAAATTCTTCTAATCTTCTAATATCGTCATCGCTTTTTTCAGTTGTTCTGACATTACTTTGATTGACAAGGAAGTATATAATTGCAGACTCTTCTAAAATTGTTTCTTTTTCATAATTGCTTTTTGCAAATGATAAGTCCTCGGTGTTTTGAACTCTAGTTGAAGTAGCCAGCACCCCATTGGCAATTGTTCTTGAATCAAAAGCAAGTTCTTTATCTTTTGATTTTCCAATAGCTCTTAGTTCAAGTTTTGATTCCATCATATCATTTGTGTATGGAATTTTATCTTGGTATGAAAATTTGCCGCCAGTAGTATAGAAAACAGTTGCTTCACCACCAGTAGCTTCCTCTCCTTGAATAACAATTGATTTAAATTTTTTCTCGCCTCCACCGCTAATAAGTACTGGAGTGAATTCAACTGTTGATGTTTTTGCAAAATATTTTTCTGGAAAACTTGCATCAATATTTACTTCCACATTGCCAGCATGTGCTTGTAGAGTTGGTGGCGTCACATTTATATTTACAGATTCGTACTTACTTGCCATATTAGAAAGCCCACAAGAAGTAAGTATTGAAATAATTAGTGATAAAAAGAGAATTTTAGTGATTTTCATGTCTTATTTTTTAATGATAACAAAAATAGTAAAATTAAATTGTGGTGTATTTTATATTTTTCTATTTTTTGTCAATTTGTAATAAACAAAATCAAATACATTTTGAGATTACTATTCCAGCACAGACACTAATATTAAGTGAATGCTTTGTGCCATATTGTTTTATTTCTAAGACTTGATCACACATATTAATAACGTCTTGGGATATGCCGTCAACTTCGTGGCCAAAAATAAAGGCTGTAGGCTTTTTAGTGATAAAATCATTTAAAAACGTTGAGTTTTCGGTTTGTTCCACAGCTACAATCTGATAATCTTCTTTTTTGAGTTTTTTTATAACGTTTATAGTTTCCTTGACATATGACCAGCTGACAGATTTAGTTGCACCAAGAGCAGATTTTCTGATGTCATTACTTGGTGGTTTTGCTGTTATCCCACATAAATAAATTTTTTCTACTAAGAAAGCATCACAAGTTCTAAAGACAGATCCAACATTATGAGCACTCCGAACATTATCTAAAATTATTACAATTGGGTTTTTTTTGGTTTTTTTAAAATCCTCAATGCTTATTCTTTTTAATTCACTATTATTTAACTTTCTCATCTATTATATTTGTTGCTAAATTAATTAATAAATTTTTGGCTCAAAAAGAAAAAAAAGAAGATAAAGTTACTCCTTTAATGAAGCAGTATAATGGTATTAAATCTAAATANCCTGATGCTTTGTTGTTATTTAGAGTTGGAGACTTTTATGAAACATTTGGTTCAGATGCAGTTCTTGCGTCAAAAATTTTAGAAATTGTATTAACAAATCGTGCAAATGGATCATCAAGAATTGAACTTGCTGGTTTTCCTCATCATGCACTTGATAATTATCTACCAAAATTAGTGAGAGCAGGTCACCGTGTAGCAATATGTGATCAATTAGAAGACCCTAAAAAAACAAAGAAAATTGTAAAGAGAGGAGTAACCGAACTAGTTACCCCTGGGGTGTCATATAATCATTTAACAATTGATAGCAAAAAAAATAATTATATATCCTCTATATTTTATGGAGATAAGCAAATTGGGGTTTCTTTTNTAGATATTTCTACAGGAGATTTTTTTGTTTCGCAGGGTGATATTGAGCATATTAATAAATTAATTCAGTCTCTTTCACCTTCGGAAATCTTATATCAAAAAAGTAGAAGAAAACAATTTAATGTAGATTTTGATAGTTCCTATTTTTCTTTTCCAATTGATGATTGGCCTTATACTTATGAGTACGCTACTGAATTGCTACTCACACAATTCAAAACAAAATCCTTAAAGGGGTTTGGCATTGAAAATTTACATGAAGGTATTATAAGTTCTGGTATAATNTTACATTATTTAAAAGAAACAAAGCATGAGGATAATTCAAATATTCTTTCAATTTCTAGAATTGAAGAAGAGAAGTACTTATGGATGGACAAATTTACAATCAGAAATCTTGAGCTCTTTTTTTCACCAAATCAGGGAGCAAAAACATTAATTCAAATTCTTGACCAAACAGAAACCCCTATGGGTTCAAGGATGATTTCGAGATGGCTTGCACTTCCATTAAAAAATAAAGCGGAAATAAACAAAAGATTAGAAATAGTAAACTATTTTAATGAAAATGATAAATTCCTTCAAGTTGCTCAAAATAATTTTAGAAATATTGGTGATCTTGAAAGACTTGTTTCTAAAGTTTCAACAAGAAGAGTTAANCCNCGNGAGGTGCAAAAATTAAAAGAATCTCTTAATTCTATTCTACCAATTAAGNAAGAGTGTGAAAAATCAAAAATCAATATTTTGCAAAAGTTNGGAAAGGATTTAGATATATGTTCAAGCTTAATAAATAAAATTGAAAATGAAATTGTTAGTGATCCTCCCGCCTTTTTACACAAATTGGATATTATAAAAAGAGGAGTTGATTCTGAACTTGATGAGTTAAAAGAAATTAAAGACTCTGCTAAAAATTTTCTCGAAAAAATGCGTGTTACAGAATCTGAAAAAACAGGTATACCATCGCTTAAAATTTCATACAATAATGTATTTGGTTATTATTTAGAAGTAAGAAATATTCACAAAGATAAAGTTCCGCAATCGT
>PBAG01000016.1 GCA_002715885.1 Flavobacteriales bacterium
AGAGTATCTTCATCAAAATCGTCCACAGTATCAGTTTCCAAATTAATTTTTTCATCAGAAAATAACATGAAGTGTTGTATTAGAATTTTTGAAGCTTCTGTTAGGGCTAATTTTGGGTCAATTGATCCATCTGTAGCAATATTGATGTTTAACTTTTCGTAGTCTGTTTTTTGACCAACTCTATAGTTTTCAATATTGTAGTTAACATTTTTTATTGGTGTAAAAATTGAGTCAATAGCTATAGTACCAATTGGAGCATCTTCATCTACATTATCTTCAGCTGATACGTAACCTCTACCTTTGGAAATGTTAAAACTCATTTCAAATTCAACATTCTTACCCATTTCACAGATTAGTTGTTCAGGATTTAGTACTTGAAAGTTCGATAAACCATTGGCTATATCAACACCTGTGATTGACTCTTGATTTTTCACAACTATTGTAGCATTTTCTTCATCTATTCCATCAATTTGTTGTTTGAATCTTATTTGCTTCAAGTTCAAAATGATTTCTGTTACATCTTGAACAACTCCTTTAATTGTTGAAAATTCATGATCAACACCTTTGATTTTAATTGATGTAATGGCATACCCCTCTAGTGAAGATAATAAAACTCTTCTTACTGCATTTCCTACAGTTAANCCATATCCAGGCTCAAGAGGTCTAAACTCGAAGCTACCTACGTTAGCTTCCTCATTAATCATTACTACCTCATCTGGTTTTTGAAAATCTAAAATTTGCATAATATTTATTATTTTATTTATTATTTAGAGTATAACTCTACAATTAATTGTTCATTTATATTTTCAGGAATTTGAATTCTTTCCGGANNAGNAACAACTTTTCCAGTTTTNGTNTCTGGATTAAATTCTAACCATTCCATTTGATTACTNTTATTCGAAATTGAATTATTTATCGCTTCCATTGATTTTGAACGTTCTCTCACACTTACTACATCTCCAACATTTAAAGCATATGATGGAATATTTACTAAATTTCCATTAACCGTTATATGTCTGTGCGAAACAAACTGTCTTGCAGCTCTTCTNGTTGGAGCAATNCCTANGCGATAAACTACATTATCAAGTCTCANTTCACATAACTGTAAAAGAATTTCACCTGTAATACCTTTACGTCTNAAAGCTTCTTTNTATAAGATTAGAGAATTGTTTCTCAAGTATNCCNTAAGTGAATTTAGCTTTTTGTTTTTCATCTAACTGGATACCATATTCAGACTTTTTTCCTCTTCTTCTAGAANTTCCATGTTGCCCAGGTGCATATGATTTTTTTGCTAAAACCTTGTCTGGNCCAAAAATTGGTTCTCCAAATCTTCTAGCTATTCTTGATGTAGGTCCTGTATATCTTGCCATTTTATTAAATTTATTTTAAACTCTTCTTTTCTTTGGTGGTCGACANCCATTGTGAGGAACTGGNGTTACGTCAATAATTTCAGTTACCAAAATNCCATTATTATGTATTGTTCTTATAGCTGACTCTCTNCCTGCNCCNGGNCCTTTAACATAAACTTTAACTCTTTTAAGTCCAGANTCTANTGCNGNTTTTGCACAATCTTCAGCNGCTAACTGTGCAGCATATGGTGTNTTTTTTTTNGAACCTCTAAAACCCATCTTNCCAGCTGANGACCANGAGATAACTTGACCACTNTTATTAGTTATTGAAATGATGATGTTGTTAAAAGTTGCCTTAATATGAGCTTGACCTTCTGGTTCAACTTTAACACTCTTTTTTTTGGTATTTTTTGCCATACTATTTTATTTTGTTGCTATTTTTTTATTAGCTACTGTTTTTCTCTTACCCTTTCTTGTTCTTGAGTTATTTTTCGTTTTTTGTCCTCTTAAAGGAAGGCCTGTTCTGTGGCGTATTCCACGATAACATCCAATATCCATTAATCTTTTAATATTTGTTTGAGTTTCAGCACGCAATTCTCCTTCAACAGTATAATTATCTGAGACGATAGATCTTATTTTGTTTGCTTGTTCATCAGTCCAATCAACTACCTTGCAATCTTCAGATACATTTGCTTGTTTGAGAATATCTTTAGCATATGANGACCCAATACCGTAGATATATGTCAATGCTATGACACCTCTTTTGTTTTTTGGTAAATCTATTCCTTTAATTCTTGCCATAGTTATCCTTGTCTTTGTTTAAATTTTGGATTTTTTTTGTTGATGACGTATAATCTGCCTTTTCTTTTAACAATTTTACATTCATCACTTCTTTTTTTTACTGATGCTCTTACTTTCATTTTAATAATTTTAGTATCTATATGTTATTCTAGCCTTAGTTAAATCATATGGAGACATTTCAAGCTTAACNTTGTCTCCAGGCAAAAGCTTTATGTAAAACTTTCTCATCTTACCAGAAATATGAGCAGTTACTATGTGCTCATTTTCAAGCTCAACTCTAAACATNGCATTNGACAATGCCTGAATAATTGTTCCATCAAGTTCTATGTTAGCTTGTTTAGCCATTTTTATTTAATATTTTTTCAATTTCTTTAAAGCTGGACAAAATCTCAGCAGCTCCTTCTCGAACAACAATTGTATGTTCAAAATGTGCTGATGGTTTTTTGTCAACTGTTGTTATTGTCCATCCATCACTTTGTTGCACTATTCCTCTTNAGCCCATATTGATCATTGGTTCTATCGCAATTACAAGACCTTTTTTTAGTTTAATTCCTGAACCTTGTTTTCCATAATTTGGAACTTCAGGACTCTCATGTAAACTTCTACCTATACCATGACCAATCATTTCTCTAACGACACCAAAGTTATTTTCTTCAGCGTGTTTTTGTATTGAACTTCCAATATCGCCCATTCTTTTACCAGCAACAGCACATTTNATTCCTTCGTATAAAGATTCNTTTGTAACTCGTAAAAGTTTTTTTGTTTCTTCATCTACTTCTCCNACTTCATAGGTGTAAGCNGAATCNCCATAAAAACCATTCATCAAAACTCCGCAGTCAATTGAAAGAATAGATCCTTCAAAAATTGGTTTTTTATCAGGTATTCCATGTACAACTACCTCATTTGGAGATGCACATAATGTACATGGAAACCCATTGTACCCTTTAAAAGCAGGCTTACCNCCGTTATCTCTTATAAACTCTTCGGCAATATTATCTAATTCCAGTGTTGAAATACCAGGCTTTATAANGCTTGCTATTTCAGCATGAGTTTTTGCAACAAGTAAAGAACTTTCTCTAACTAAATCTATTTCTTCTTCTGATTTGTAATGAATCATTATTTAATGATTACATTATCCTACCAGATGATTTTCCTTTTATTCTTCCTGACTCCATTAAGCCATCATAGTGACGCATTAATAAATGACTTTCAATCTGCTGTAATGTATCTAAAATCACACCAACTAAAATTAACAGTGATGTACCACCATAAAACTGCGCAAATTGCATATTTACTCCTCCTTGCATTGCAAATGCTGGTAATATTGCTACAATTCCTAAAAATAATGAGCCTGGAAAAGTAATTCTTGACATCACATTGTCCAAGTAATCTGCAGTTGACCTACCAGGCTTGATGCCAGGAATGAATCCACCATTTTTCTTCATATCATCTGCCATTTGGTTTGGATTTACTGTCATTGCAGTATAAAAATATGTAAAAGCAACAATCATAAAGAAAAATAANACATTATACCAAAAGCCTGCAAAATCAGTTAAAATCGCTGCTAGACCTTGTAATGACTCATTTTCTGAAAATCCAACTAAGGTNATTGGCACGAACATAATTGCTTGAGCAAAAATAATTGGCATAACTCCAGCTGCATTTACTTTCAGAGGTATAAATTGTCTTACTCCTCCATACTGTTTATTACCTATTACTCTTTTTGCATATTGTACAGGTATTCTTCTGGTTCCTTGCACAAGTAAAATTGTTACAAGAATAACAAATAATAAAAGCATCATTTCTACAAGAAAAATAACCAAACCTCCACCTGTGCTACCCAANGCCGAAACAAATTCTTGCATTAGTGATTGAGGGAAGCTTGCTATAATTCCAATCATNATNAGAAGAGAAATACCATTTCCAACACCTCTGTCAGTAATCTTTTCTCCTAACCACATAACAAACATTGTACCAGTNACAAGTATAATTATTGATGACAACCAAAATATTCCTGCAGGTAATAGAAAAGCAGACTCAGGTAATGTAGCTTGCAAATTTGCTATGTANCCTGGAGCCTGTCCACCAGTAATTAAAATAGTTAGATACCTTGTAATATTATTAATTTTTCTTCTACCGCTTTCACCCTCTTTTTGTAATTTTTGAAAATAAGGAACGGCCATGCCCAGTAATTGAACAACAATAGATGCTGANATATATGGCATNATNCCTAGNGCNAAGATTGATGCTTGTGAAAAAGCACCACCTGTAAACATGTTTAAAAGACCTAGTAATCCGTCAGCTGTTTGGTCTTGTAGAGCAGATAACTGAGCAGGGTCAACACCAGGAATTACAACGAAAGAACCAAACCTGTATATTGCTAATATTCCTAGAGTGACCAAAAGTCTTTCTCTTAGGTCAACAATGTTCCAAATATTTCGAATTGTTTCAATTAACTTTTTCATTATTATTCAATAATATTTACTGACCCTCCAGCTTTTTCAATTGCATTTTTTGCTGTTTCAGAAAAAGCATCTGCTGTTATGTTTAATTTTGCTTTAAGTTCTCCTCTTCCAAGGATCTTTACAAGATCTTTAGATTGAACAAGGCCATTATCCATTAAAACCGTTTTGTCAACTTTTGTTTTGATTTTTTTATTATCAAAAAGTTGCTGTAAAGTATCAATATTTACACAATTGTATTCTACTCTATTAGGGTTTGTAAAACCAAATTTAGGTACTCTTCTTTGTAAAGGCTGTTGACCTCCTTCAAAACCAACCTTTTTGGAGTACCCTGATCTTGATTTCGCTCCTTTATGACCTCTTGTAGATGTACCACCCCTTTTGGAACCTTCTCCTCTTCCAACTCTTTTTCTATTTTTAGTAGACCCCTTTGCAGGTTTTAAATTATGTAATTCCATTTTAATTTATAATTTTTATCAGATGCTTAATTTTATTTATCATTCCTTGAATCTGTGGTGTCAAATTATGTTCTACAACTTGATTCATTTTTCTTAAGCCAAGGGCNTCCAAGGTTCTTTTTTGGTCTTTTGGTCTTCCAATTCTACTTCTNANTTGTTGTATTTTAATCTTGCTCATTTGATTCTAATTAACCATTAAAAACTTTTTCCATTTTTATACCTCTTTGCATAGCAACAGTTCTAGCATCTCTAAGTTCTAATAAAGCTTTNAGNGTCGCTTTAACTAGATTGTGAGGATTAGATGATCCTTTAGATTTTGCCAATACATCTTTAACTCCTGCACTCTCTAAAACAGCACGCATAGCTCCACCTGCNTTAACTCCTGTACCGTTTGAAGCAGGCTTAATTAGTACTTGTGAACCTCCAAACTTACTTTCTTGCTCATGCGGAATAGTTCCTTTTAAAATTGGAACTCTAACCAAATTCTTTTTTGCTGATTCAATTGCTTTGGCAATTGCAGTTGAGACATCTTTGGATTTTCCTAGTCCTATACCAACAATTGATTTTTCATCACCAACTACAACTATTGCTGAGAAACCAAATGCTCTACCACCCTTAGTTACTTTGACAACTCTTTGAATTCCAACTAGTCTGTCCTTCAGCTCAATATCTGATGAAATTTTTACTCGTTTATCTTTTAATAAATCTAACATATCTAAAATTAAAATTTTAATCCAGCCTCTCTGGCTGATTCGGCTAATGCCTTTATTCTACCATGATATAGAAAACCTCCTCTATCAAAAACTACATTTTTGACTCCGCTTTCTTTTGCTCTTTCAGCTATTAGTTTTCCAACCATTTTTGCTTTTTCAACTTTGGTTGATTTTTGATCGCAAATACTTTTATCTCTTGATGATGCAGAAGCTAATGTTGCAGACTGAGAATCATCAATTAGCTGAGCATATATTTCCTTGTTACTTCTAAAAACAGCAAGCCTAGGAATATCTTGACTACCAGAAATTCTCTTTCTAATCTTGTATCTTATTTTTTGTCTTTTGACCTTTTTTGAATCAATCATAATTAAAAGTTTTAACTAGCTGCAGTTTTACCAGCTTTTCTTCTTACATATTCATCAACGTATCTAATTCCTTTTCCTTTGTAAGGTTCAGGCTTTCTAAATGATCTGATTTTTGAAGCAACTGAACCCAATAATTGTTTGTCATGAGATGTCAAAGTAATTACAGGAGGCTTTCCTTTTTCTGTTTCAGCTGTAACTTTAACTTCGTTTGGTATTTGAAAAACAATATTATGTGAAAAACCAACTGAAAAATCTAAATTTTGACCGCTTGCTGTAGCTCTATAACCTACTCCTATTAGTTCTAGTTTTTTAGTAAACCCCTCACTCACACCTATTACCATGTTGTAAACCAAAGCTCTATATAGTCCATGCAATGACCTATTTTCTTTTAAATCATTTGATCTAGAAAATACTATACTAGAATCATCAATATTAACAGAAATGCTAGAGTTGATATTTTGTGATAACTCACCAAGCTTTCCCTTANCAGTAATAATNTTGTTTTCAAAATTTACTGTTACGCCTTCAGGTATTTTTATTGGATCATTTCCTATTCTTGACATTTTTCTTCAATTAAATTAATAAACATGACATATTACTTCGCCTCCAACCTTTAAATCTCTTGCTTCTTTATCAGTNANNACNCCCTTTGAAGTAGATATGATTGCTATACCTANNCCATTNATAACTCTTGGTAGATTTTTAGAATCAGCATATTTTCTCANTCCAGGTTTACTTATTCTTGTCAACTTTTTGATTGCAGGAAGCTTTGTTCTACTGTTATATTTTAAAGCTACCTTTATATTTCCTTGGAAGTTAATATCATCCTCAAATTTGTAATTGAGTATATATCCTTTGTCATGTAAAATTTTGGTAATTTCTTTTTTCATGTTAGAGGCAGGAATATCTACTACTTTATGCCCGGCCATCTGAGCATTTCTAATTCTTGTTAAATAATCTGATATTGGATCTGTATGCATTTTTATTTATTTTTTTACCAACTTGCTTTCTTTACACCCGGAATTAATCCAAAGTTTGCCATTTCTCTAAACATTACTCTTGAAATACCAAACTGTCTCATATANCCTTTAGGTCTTCCTGTTAACTTACATCTGTTNTGTAATCTTATTGGAGAAGCATTTTTTGGTAGTTTTTGCANACCTATGTAATCACCGGCTGCTTTTAATTCAGCTCTTTTCTTAGCATACCTATCTACACATTTTTGTCTTTTNACTTCTCTTGCTTTCATTGATTCTTTTGCCATAATCTATTTTTTGTTTTGTTTAAATGGAAGACCAAGTTCAGTTAATAAATTTAGTGCTTCCTCATCAGAGTCAGTGTTTGTAACAAATGTTATATCCATTCCAGTTACTTTTAAAACTTTATCAATACTAATTTCAGGAAATGCTATTTGCTCTTTAATTCCTAAAGTNTAGTTNCCTCTTCCATCAAAACCTTTACTTGAAATTCCTTGAAAATCTCTTACTCTTGGTAAAGCTGAAGTTACTAATCTNTCTAAAAACTCATACATTCTATCACCTCTTAAAGTTACCATTACTCCAACAGGCATACCTTTTCTGAGTTTGAAATTAGAGATATCTTTTCTCGATTTAGTTAAAACAGCCTTTTGACCTGTTATTAGTGTCATTTCTTGTTGAGCTGCTTCTATTAGCTTTTTGTCATTTACTGCATTACCAACACCTTGATTCAAAGAAATTTTAAGAAGCTTTGGAACTTGCATCACTGACTTATAATTTTTCTTAAGATTTTCAATAATCTCAGTGTTATATTTATTTTTTAGTCTAGGTATATATTCCATTACTTAATAATTTCTTTTGTTGTTTTTGAAATTCTAACTAATTTTCCACTCTTCTCATCTCTAATTCTACCAACTTTAGTGGCATTGCCAGTACTTGGATCAATTAATTTTAAATTAGAGATATGAATTGGAAGCTCTTGCTTTATTATTCCACCTTGAGGGTTAGCTGCATTAGGTTTGGTATGCTTTGATGACATATTGACCCCTTCAACAATAGCTTTATTATCATTAGGAAAAACTTTCATGACCTTTGCCTTAGTTCCTTTTGAGTTTCCAGTTAAAACTATTACAGTATCGTTTTTCTTTATTTTTAATTTTCCCATTTCTTTAATTATAAAACTTCAGGTGCTAATGAAACTACCTTCATAAAATCATTTTCTCTTAATTCTCTTGCAACTGGACCAAAAACACGNGTTCCTTTCATTTGATTATTTTCATCAATAATTACGCATGCGTTATCACCAAATCTAATATATGAACCATCAGGACGCCTGATTTCTTTTTTTGCTCTTACTACAACTGCCTTNACTACTTGACCCTTTTTTACATTTCCCGAAGGTGTTGCATTTTTTACACTGGCAACAATTTTATCACCTACTGAAGCATATCTTTTTTTTGTTCCACCAAGCACTCTTATGCAAAGAACTTCTCTAGCTCCACTATTATCAGCAACTTTTAATCTTGATTCTTGTTGTATCATTACTTAGCTCTTTCTATTATTTGTACTAGTCTCCAATTTTTGTTTTTACTCATCTTCTTAGTTTCCATTATTTTCACAGTATCACCTTCATTACATTCATTCTTTTCATCATGAGCAACAAACTTGGAAGTTTTGTTTATAAATTTTCCATATAAATCATGTTTTACTCTTCTAGCTATTGAAACAACAATAGACTTATCCATTTTATTACTTGTTACAATACCTACTCTTTCTTTTCTTAAATTTCTGTTCATGACTCTATTTTTTTTCTAACTTTTTTCTCAATGAAAGTTCAGTCATTATTCTAGCAATTTTCTTTCTAGAATATTTAATTGACAATGGGTTCTCAAGTGGTGAAACGGCATGGCTCATTCTAAGCTTCTCTAATCTTTCTTTTTCAGAAATCAGTAGATCGTCTAACTCATTTATTGGCATTTCTTTTAAACTTGTATCTTTCATTTTCTAATTGTTTAAGCTTGAAGATCTCTTCTGATTATAAATTTTGTTTTTATAGGAAGCTTTTGTGCAGCTAGTCTTAGTGCCTCCTTTGCAGTTTCCATATCAACACCATCACACTCAAACAACATTCTTCCCGGACTTACTGGAGCAGCCCAGTACTCAGGAGCACCTTTACCCTTACCCATTCTTACCTCAGCTGGTTTTTTTGTAACTGGCTTATCAGGAAAAATTCTAATCCATACTTGTCCTTGTCTTTTCATATATCTTGTTACAGCAATTCTGGCAGCCTCAATTTGTCTTGCAGTTATCCATGCTTCTTCAAGAGCTTTAATTCCAAATGATCCAAAAGCTAAAAGATGACCCCTTTGAGAGTTACCCTTCATTCTTCCCTTTTGCATTTTTCTAAATTTTGTCTTTTTTGGCTGTAACATTTCTCTATTTTTTCAGATTATCTATTTTCTTCTTTTTTGATTAAGTCCACCAACCTTTTTCGGAGTCTTAAAATGCAACATTAAATCTCTTTTTCCATAGACTTCACCTCTACAAATCCAAACCTTTACACCAATTAGACCATAAGTAGTTTGTGCCTCTGCTAAAGAATAATCAATGTCAGCTCTAAAAGTGTGTAATGGAGTTCTTCCGTCCTTATACATTTCGGATCGAGCCATTTCAGCACCATTTAATCTTCCAGATATCTGAACTTTGATTCCTTCAGCACCCATCCTCATAGTTGATGCAATCGACATTTTTATAGCTCTTTTGTATGAAATTCTTCCTTCAATTTGTCTTGCAATACTCTCGGCAACTAGAGTTGCTTCAAGTTCAGGTTTCTTGACTTCAAAAATATTTATTTGAATTTCTTTGTTGGTTATTTTATTGATTTCTTGCTTTAAAGTTTCAACTTCTTGTCCTCCTTTACCAATAATGATTCCAGGTCGAGCGGTNTGAATTGTAATTGTNACAAGCTTNAGAGTTCTTTCTATNGCTATTTTTGAAACNCTGCCTTTAGACAACCTAACATTNAGATACTTTCTAATCTTNGCGTCTTCAGCAAGCTTGTTACCAAAATTTTGACCACCATACCAATTAGATTCCCATCCTCTAATTATTCCCAGTCTATTTCCTATTGGATTTGTTTTTTGTCCCATATTATTTTATTTCATTATCTCTGCTATCTACAACTATAGTAACATGATTAGATCTCTTTCTTATTCTATGCGCTCTACCCTGTGGAGCTGGTTGAATTCTTTTTAACATTCTTCCGCTGTCAACTTTAACTTCAGAAACATATAAGTTATGTTCATCCATATTTTTGCCTTCATTTTTTGCTTCCCAGTTAGAAAGAGCTGAAAGTAAAAGTTTTTCCATTCTATTTGAAGCTTCTTTAGGATTATGCTTTAACTCATAGAGCGCTTTTTCGACTTCCATTCCTCTAATTAAATCGGCTACTAACCTCATTTTTCTTGGGGATGTAGGACAATTATTTAACTTGGCAAAAGCAACAAGCTTTCTTGCTTCCTTCATTTTATCTGCCTTTATTCTTTTTCTCGCTCCCATTTATTTTATTTTTTTCTATTACCTCCGTGACCTCTAAAAGTCCTTGTAGGAGAAAACTCCCCTAATTTATGACCAACCATATTTTCAGTTATGAAAACTGGAATAAACTGTCTACCATTGTGAACACCTATTGTTTTACCCACAAAATCAGGTGAAATCATTGACGCTCTTGACCATGTTTTAATAACAGAGTTCTTTCCAGATTCATTCATTGCATCAATCTTTCTTTGCAATTTGTAATGAATATAAGGTCCTTTTTTTAGTGATCTAGCCATAAATTTTTACTTTTTTCTTCTTTCAATAATATATTTGTTAGAAGCTTTCTTCTTATTTCTTGTCTTGTAACCCTTTGCTGGAACACCATTTTTATTTCTCGGTAGACCACCAGAGTGTTTTCCTTCACCTCCACCCATTGGATGATCAACTGGATTTTTTACTGTTGCTCTAACATTTGGTCTTCTTCCTTGCCATCTACTTCTACCTGCTTTTCCTGAAACTTGTAATTGATGCTGTGAGTTTGAAACAGATCCGATAGTCGCAAGGCATGTAGTTAATATTCTTCTAATCTCTCCAGAGGCTAGCTTAACAGTAGCATATTTTCCATCTCTGGCCATTAATTGCGCATATGCACCGGCACTTCTTACCATAATTGCTCCTTGTCCAGGTTTTAGTTCAATATTATGAATTATAGTTCCTAGCGGAAGGGCACTTAAAGGAAGAGCGTTTCCAACATTAATTGGAGAATCTTTTCCTGAAAGTAAATCCATACCTACATTTAAGCCTTCGGGAGCAATAATATATCTCTTTTCCCCGTCTTTATAATGTAAAAGAGCAATATTAGCAGTACGATTTGGATCATATTCTATTGATGCAACCTTCGCTGGAATACCGTGTTTATCTCTCTTGAAATCAATTAATCTATATTTCTTTTTGTGTCCACCACCAACGTTGGCAATTGTCATTTTTCCAGTATCATTTCTACCACCAGTTCTGTGATTTGGAACGAGTAGACTTTTCTCAGGTTTAGATGTTGTAATTGTATCAAAAGAGATAGCAATTTTATGTCTCTGTCCTGGTGTTACTGGTTTAAATTTTCTTACTGCCATTTTTTTATATTAAATATTACTATAAAAATCTATTGATTCACCCTCAGGCAATTGCACAATTGCCTTTTTGTAGGTACTTGTTTTTCCTACAATCATACCTGATTTTGTGCCTCTAACTCTTTTCTTTCCAATACAAACCATTGTTCTAACAGAGTCAACTACAACGCCGTACTGCTCTTCAACAGCTTTTTTAATTTGAATCTTATTTGCTTTTCTATCTACTACAAAAGCATATCTATTGAAATTCTCTGTTTCAATGGTCATTTTCTCTGTTATTACTGGCTTTTTTATAATATTCATCTCAAATCATTAAAAAGTTTCTTCAACTACTTTAATTGAAGACTCAACAAATAACATTTTGTTGGCATTCATTATGTCATAAGTGTTTAACTCAGAAGCTAAAACAACCTTTGCCTTCTTTAAATTTCTAGAGGATAATAAAATATTTTTATTAGGCTTATCCAAAACTAAAAGAGTTTTGTTCTCAGAGATATCAAAGTTATTTAACGCACTAGAGTACTGCTTTGTTGATGGATTTTTAAAATCAAAATCCTCAATTATAATAATATTTTTCTCATTTAGCTTGTAAGTTAGTGCAGATTTCCTTGCTAATCTCTTTACTTTTTTATTAATCTTAAAATCATAGCTTCTAGGCCTTGGACCAAATACTCTACCACCACCCCTAAAAATTGGATTTTTTATATCTCCAACCCTTGCAGCACCGCTACCTTTTTGCTTTCTTAATTTTCTTCTACTTCCCTGAATGTCTCCTCTTTCTTTAGAACTGTGAGTACCCTTTCTTTTGTTAGCTAAATGCTGCTTTACATCTAAATATATTGCATGATCATTTGGCTCTATTCCAAAAATATCCTTGTTGAGATCAATCTTCTTTTTTGTTTCCTTACCTTTTATGTTATGTACTGTTATCTTCATTATTTCTCAATTATTACGTAGGAATTTTTCGACCCAGGTACAGCACCCTTAACCACAATTAAGTTTTTGTCATTCATAACTTTCAAAACCTGCAAATTTTCCACTTTCACTTTAGCATTACCCATTTGACCTGCCATTCTCATTCCTTTAAATACTCTAGCAGGATATGAAGCAGCACCAATTGATCCAGGAGCTCTCATTCTATTATGTTGGCCGTGAGTTGCATCACCAACACCAGCAAAACCATGTCTTTTTACAACTCCCTGAAACCCTTTACCTTTTGATGTTCCTGTAACTGTAACAAATTCGCCTTCTGTAAAAGAGTCAACATTTATTGAATCACCTAAAGAAACCTCAGAATCAAAATTTACTTCCGCAAGTTTTTTACTAGGNTTTGCTTTTGCTTTTTTTAAGTGACCTAGTATTGCTTTAGATAAACGTGATTCTTTTTGCTCATCAAATGCAATTTGAACAGCATCATAACCATCAGTTTGTTGAGTTTTTATTTGAGTGACAGTGCATGGACCAGCTTCAATAATTGTACAAGGAATATTTTTTCCTTCTTCTGAAAATATCGAAGTCATACCTATTTTTTTTCCAATTATTCCTGCCATCTTTATCGATTTAAATTACTTTTATTTCAACTTTAACACCACTAGGTAGCTCGAGTTTCATTAGAGCGTCTATAGTTTTTGATGAAGACGAATATATATCCATCAATCTTCTATGATTTGCTAGCTGAAACTGTTCTCTAGCCTGCTTGTTTACATGAGGTGATCGTAAGACTGTATATATTCTTTTNTGAGTTGGTAATGGGATTGGTCCACTNATNATAGCACCCGAATTTTTAACAGTTTTAACTATTTTTTCAGCTGATTGATCAACTAAAGTATGATCAAAGGATTTAAGTTTAATTCTTACTTTCTGTGCCATATTATTTGTCTCCGTTTGTATTTGAAATTACTTCCTCAGAAATATTTTTAGGTGCATTCTCAAATGCATAAAATTCCATTGTAGATGTGGCTCTTCCTGATGTAATTGTTCTCAAATCTGTAATGTAACCAAACATTTCAGATAATGGTACTTTTGCATTCACAACTTTAGCCCCCCCTTTGTCATCCATTCCTTCAACTTGACCTCTTCTTCTATTTAAATCTCCAATTACGTCTCCCATATTTTCCTCTGGCGTAATTACAGTTAANTTCATTATTGGCTCTAGAAGCACGGGAGTTGCTTGTTTAGCCGCTACTTTAAATGCAATTTGTGCACACAGCTCAAAAGATAAAGCATCAGAATCAACATCATGATATGATCCATCATATAACCTTACTTTCATTGAATTAAGTGGAAAGCCTGCAAGAACACCGTTTGCCATTGCCATGTTAAATCCCTTTTCAACTGATGGAATAAATTCTTTTGGGATATTACCTCCTTTTATTTCATTTATAAACTGTAATCCTTCACCTTCAAAATCTGAATCGATAGGAGATAATTCGAATCTTATGTCAGCAAACTTACCTCTACCTCCAGATTGTTTTTTNTAGACCTCTTTGTGATCCACAGAAGATGTAATTGCCTCTTTGTACGCAACTTGAGGGGCTCCTTGATTTACATCAACAGTGAACTCTCTCCTTANTCTATCTACAATAATATCTAAATGAAGCTCACCCATACCAGAAATAATTGTTTGGCCCGAATCCTCATCAGTTTTAACAGTAAAAGTTGGATCTTCTTCAGCTAATTTACCTAATGCAACACCTAATTTATCCAAATCTTTCTGAGTTTTAGGTTCAACTGCAATTCCAATTACNGGATCTGGAAAGTCCATTGATTCAAGTACAATTGGTGCATTTAAATCACACAATGTATCACCAGTTCTTATATCTTTAAATCCAACTAATGCGGCAATATCACCAGCTTGTAATCTGTCTATTTGATTTTGCTTGTTAGAGTGCATCTGATAGATTCTAGAAATCCTTTCTTTTTTACCAGTTCTTGAGTTATTTACAAATGTTCCTTGTTCTAAAGTACCTGAGTATGCTCTTGTGAAACATAGTCTTCCAACATAAGGATCTGTTGCAATTTTAAATGCAAGAGCAGCAAATGGCTCACTTGCATCTGGCTTTCTGCTTTCTTCAGCTTCTGTACTTGGATTTGTTCCAGTAATAGCCTCTACATCTAAAGGAGAAGGTAATATTTCCATTACCATATCTAACATTGTTTGAACTCCTTTATTTTTAAAAGCTGAACCACACATCATTGGAACTACCTTACCTGAAATGGTNGCCTCTCTTAAAGCGTTCAATATCTCTCTTTCTGTCAATGATTCCTCATCTTCAAAATACTTCTCCATTAGTGATTCATCAAATTCTGCAACTGCTTCTAGAAGTTCACCTCTATATTTTTTTGCTTCGTCAAGAATATCTGCAGGAATTTCAACTTCTTTAAAAGTCATTCCCTGATCCTCCTCATTCCAAACTATTCCTTTAAAGTTTATTAAATCTACAACACCTTTNAAATCATCTTCAGCCCCAATNGGNATCTGAAGTGGCAGTGCATGACTTCCCAACATTTCCTTTACTTGCTCAGATACATTTAAAAAATTAGCTCCTTGGCGATCCATCTTGTTTACAAACCCAATTCTTGGNACATTNTAATTGTTTGCAAGTCTCCAATTTGTNTCTGACTGAGGNTCAACACCATCTACGGCACTAAAAAGAAAAACAAGNCCATCAAGTACTCTTAAAGATCTATTTACTTCNACNGTNAAATCCACGTGNCCAGGAGTNTCAATGATATTTACNTGATACTTTTTNCCNCGGTAGTCCCANTCNAAAGTCGTTGCAGCAGATGTAATAGTGATTCCTCTTTCTTGTTCTTGCTCCATCCANTCCATNGTTGCTGCNCCNTCATGAACTTCTCCAATTTTATGATTAATTCCACCATAATATAAAATCCTTTCTGTGGTTGTAGTTTTGCCGGCATCAATGTGTGCTGCAATACCAATATTTCTTGTAAATGTTAAATCTCTTGCCATTTTATCTAAAATCTAAAGTGTGAGAATGCTTTGTTTGCTTCAGCCATTTTGTGTGTGTCTTGTTTCTTTTTAAATGCAGCACCTTCTTCTCTGTAGGCAGCTAAAATTTCTGAAGACAATTTTTGTTGCATTGTCTTTTCATTTCTTTTTCTAGCAGAACTAACCATCCATTTCATTCCTAATGATACTCTTCTATCTTCTCTAACAGGATGAGGAATTTGAAAAGTTGCACCACCAATTCTTCTACTTCTCACTTCAACATTTGGCATTACATTTTCCAATGATTTTTCAAAAACTTGAAGTGGAGTTTCCTCACTTAATTTTTCAGAAACTGTGTGCATAGCATCATAAAAAACTTTGAATGCTGTATTTTTTCTACCATCAAGCATTAGATTATTTACAAACCTTGTAACTAAGGTACTTCCAAACTTAGGATCTGGAGTGAGTAATCTTTTTTTGGCTCTTTTCTTTCTCATTTTTTATTTCTTTGGTCTTTTTGCTCCATATTTTGATCTTCTTTGTGTTCTTTCATTAACACCAGAAGTATCTAATGCTCCTCTAACTATGTGGTATCTTACACCTGGTAAATCTTTCACTCTACCACCTCTTACTAGTACAACTGAATATTCTTGTAAATTATGTCCTTCTCCACCAATATATGCATTCACCTCATTTCCATTAGTTAATCTAACACGTGCAACTTTTCTTAATGCCGAATTAGGCTTTTTAGGAGTAGTAGTATATACTCTAGTACATACTCCCCTTCTTTGTGGACAGTTTTTTAGAGCTAGAGATTTACTCTTTTTCTTTATAGAAACTCTACCTTTTCTTACTAGTTGTTGTATCGTAGGCATATTTTTATATTCAATAAAATGGTCGGCAAAAGTAACAATTTATTGGAATAATATGAAATAGATATGATTTTTTTTTATCTCAGATAAAATTTAAATCTATCACTAGTAAAAGCTTTTGGAAAGTGTTAAAGGCAAAAAATACATTATTCTAGTCGAACAAAAAGTAATTATACTAGACTATATTTCAAGCTTAAGATTATTTGATTACTATTTTAAAATAGAATATTTTACTTAATGTTTCAACTTTCAAGAAGTAAACACCATTTGCTTTATCCTCCTTATTAATTACAAATGTATTTTGATTTGTAATTTCATGTTGCTCTATCAACTTCCCA
>PBAG01000031.1 GCA_002715885.1 Flavobacteriales bacterium
CTTCGGGTTATGAGCCCGACTAGCTACCAACTGCTCCATCCCGCGATATCAATACAAATATAAGTGATTTACTTGATTTGTACAATTATTCTGATCTGATAATTTNTAAATCAAAAGACTTATTTTTGCGACCATGATTTCAGTTAATAATTTATCACTTTATTTTGGTGGACAAGATGTATTTTCCAATATATCATTTATGATTAATAAAGGAGATAAGATTGGATTNGTTGGAAAAAATGGNGCAGGCAAGTCAACTTTATTGAACTTATTATCTGGAAATCTAACACCTAATGATGGAAATATATCTGCTGCNAATGGTTTAGTTATTGGATACTTAACTCAAGACTTAGATTTTGAAGATGGAAGAACTGTAATAGAAGAGGCAAAAACAGCATTTAATTATTTAAATGAAATAAAAAAGAGACTTAAAATTGTAAATAATCAAATAAAGGAAAGAACAGATTATGAATCTCAATCATACCTTGATTTAATAACTGAATCACATGATTTAGGGGAAAGATTTAGAATGGCTGGAGGAGATGATATTCAGTCAGAAATAAGTCAAATTTTAACAGGGCTTGGATTTACTCAATATGATTTTAATAGACAAACGCATGANTTNAGTGGTGGTTGGAGAATGCGTGTTGAACTAGCAAAAATTTTACTTAAGAAGCCGGATATTTTATTGTTGGATGAGCCTACTAATCACTTAGACATTGAATCAATTATTTGGTTGGAACAGTGGCTTAAAAAAGTATCAGGTGCAATTGTTTTGGTATCACACGATAGAGTTTTTTTAGATTCTATTTCAAATAGAACAATCGAAGTTGCATTTAGCAAGATAAATGATTATAGAGCAAAGTATTCAAAGTATTTAGAACTTAGAGAAGACAGAATCGAAAAGCAAATTCAAGCTAAAAAAAATCAAGATAAGTACATTGCAGAGACAAAAGTACTTATTGATAAATTTAGAGCTAAAAAAAATAAGGCTGCATTTGCACAATCTCTAATTACCAAGCTAAGTAAGCTAGAGATTATTCAGGTTGAGAAAGAGGATATAGGTAGAATGCAGTTTAGATTTCCACCNGCTCCTCACTCAGGAAAATTAAGTTTAATGGTAAAGGATGCATCAAAAAGTTACGCTGACTTAGATGTATTGAAAAATATTAATCTTGAAATCGTTAAGGGTGAAAAAATTGCATTTGTTGGAAAAAATGGAGAAGGAAAAACAACATTGGCCAAAATGATTGTTGATGAAGTTGAATACTCGGGTATTATAAAACTTGGTCATCAAGTTAAGTTAGGATACTATGCTCAAAATCAAGCTGATTTTTTAGATAANGATTTAACTATTCTTCAAACAATTGAGAATGCAGTAACTGAGCATACTACTTCAAATGTGAGAACTATTTTAGGATCTTTTTTATTTTCAAATGATGATGTTTCAAAAAAGATTAAAGTTTTGTCAGGAGGAGAGAGAGCAAGAGTAGCTTTATGTAAATTATTACTAGAGCCTTATAATTTACTTGTAATGGATGAGCCAACAAATCATTTAGATATAACTTCNAAAGAACTTCTAAAAAAGGCATTAAGTGATTATGATGGAAGTTTAATTGTTGTATCTCATGACAGAGAATTTTTACAAGGTTTGACAGATAAAGTTTACGAATTTAAAAATCAAAACATAAAAGAATATTATGGTGATATTAATGCTTTTTTGGCTGAAAGAAAGTTTGAAAACTTTAAACAGCTTGAAGCTTCACAAAAAGATCAAAAAATAGTTCCAAAAAACAAATCTGGTAAAAAGGAAAGCTTTTTGGATAAAAAAAATAAGAATAGAAAAATTAATCAGCTTAAGAAAGAGATTGTTAAGCTTGAAAGAAAAATNAATTCTATTTCAGATGTATTGAAGAAGAAAGATGAAGATTTATCTGACCCAATTAAGTTTAAGAACTTGTCTGATGACAAAGATTTTTTTAAAGTTTATGAAGATGAAATAAAAAAGTTAAAGGCATTAGAAAATGATTGGACTTTAAAGAATGAGGAACTTGAAAAGTTAATCTAATTTAGATTGTGTTATTTTGCAAGATGAAGCATAAATCTGGTTTTGTTAATATTATTGGTAACCCAAATGTGGGTAAATCAACATTGATGAATAAACTTATAGGTCAAGATTTATCTATAATTACAAATAAAGCTCAAACAACCAGACATAGAATCAAGGGAATACTGAGTGAAAAAGACTTTCAGATTGTTTTTTCAGATACACCTGGAATAATTAAGCCAGCTTATAAACTTCAAGAAAATATGATGGATTACGTCAAATCTGCTTTAAAAGATGCGGATGTGATTCTATATGTTGTTGAAATTGGTGAAAAAGAGTTAAAAGATGAGGAATTATATAAACAGATTAAGCAATTAAAAATTCCTTTAATTATTTTGTTAAATAAGATTGATTTAGTTTCACAGGAAAATGTTTTAAGTGAAATAGAAAGCTGGAAAAGTATTTTTTCAAATGCTACAATATTGCCAATATCAGCACTTAATGGATTTAATATAAAAGAAACTGTAAAGATCATTGTTAATGTTTTACCATTTTCTCCTCCATATTTTTCAAAAGATGATGTAACAGATAAATCAGAAAGATTTTTTGTTGAAGAAATAATCAGAGAAAAAATTTTGAAGCACTACAAAAAAGAAGTTCCTTACTCTGTACAAATATCTGTTGAAGAATTTTTTGAAGAAAAAGAAATAGTAAAGATAAGAGCAATAATTTATGTTTTAAGAGAAAGTCAAAAAGGTATCTTGATTGGTCACAAGGGATTAGGACTAAAAAGAATTGGCTCTGAGGCAAGAAAGGATATTGAAAAGCTACTTGACAAAAAAGTATTTCTTGCAACACCAATTAAGGTAAAAAAAGATTGGAGAAACGATAATAAACAATTAAAGAAATTTGGTTACGGGTCATGAGTAATATTGTAGCAATAGTTGGAAGACCAAATGTTGGAAAATCAACATTATTTAATAGATTGACACAAACACGTCAAGCAATTACTGATGAGATTAGTGGTGTAACTAGAGACAGACACTATGGTAAGTCTGAATGGGTAGGAAGAGAATTTTCAGTAATTGATACTGGTGGTTATGTTGATGGCTCTGATGATATTTTTGAAAAAGAGATAAGAAAACAGGTTGAACTTGCAATTGATGAAGCTAATGTTATTTTGTTCTTAGTTGATGCAAAAGATGGAATAACTGATTTGGATCAATCAGTTGTTGATTTACTAAGAAAATCAAATAAAAAAGTTGTTTTAGCTGTAAATAAAGTAGATAATTCTAAATTGTTAGAAGATGCTGTTGAATTTCACAATTTAGGAATGGGTGATTATATTCCATTTTCTTCAATAAGTGGAAGCGGTACAGGTGAACTGCTTGACGAAATGGTTAAACATTTTGAGGATGAAATAAAGTCTGAGGATAGTGATCTTCCAAAGTTTGCTGTGATTGGCAGACCAAATGTTGGAAAATCCTCTTTTATTAATGCTCTTCTTGGAAAAGATCAAAATATTGTTACTGATATTGCTGGTACTACTAGAGATTCATTAAATACTAGATTCAATAAATTTGGTTTTGATTTCACACTTGTTGATACTGCTGGTGTTAGAAAAAAGAAAAAAGTACATGAGAACTTAGAATTCTATTCAGTAATGAGATCGGTTAGGGCTATTGAGCATTCAGATGTTTGTATTTTAATGGTTGATGCCTCAAGTGGATTTGAGTCCCAAGATCAAAGAATATTTCATATTGCTGATAGAAATAAAAAAGGAATTGTAATCCTTGTAAACAAATGGGATCTAAAGGATAAGTCAACTGAAACAGCAACTAAAGTTGAAGAGGAAATAAGAAAGAAAATAGCACCTTTTTCAGATGTTCCAATTTTGTTTATTTCAGTTTTAGAAAAACAAAGATTATTAAAGGGACTAGAACTTGCTATTGATGTATTTAAAAACAGATCACAAAAAATAAGTACATCAAAATTAAATGATACTATTTTACCATTTATTAATAAAGTTCCCCCTCCTGCAATTAAGGGAAAATATATTAAGATTAAGTACTGTACTCAGCTACCAACTCCAACTCCAACATTTGCTTTTTTTGCTAACCTCCCACAATATATTAAGGAGCCATATAAAAGATATATAGAAAATAAGTTAAGAGAATGTTTTGATTTTTCTGGTGTTCCAATTCATATTTATTTTAGGAAGAAATGACTTTTTTATGTTGTTCCTGTGGAATCGTTTAAAGTTTAATAAAAAATAATTTTAGATTTAAAATTTACTAGAGTAATTCGTTATTTTGTTGTATATTTAACATAAAGCGTGATATATGAAAAGNATTTTCTATTTGTTTTTGTTTTCTCTNTTTTTTTGTATGGCTCAAGCACAAGAGCGTGTTTTTAAATTTAAAGATTCAAGAACCTCTATAACCGAAAATGAAGAAAATTCTAAATCACTAATTCTAAACAATAAGAGTCTTATAAACATTCTAGAGGGAAGTGAAAGTTTTTTTCTGCCACTAATTAATGAGAGTTTTATTAAAGCTAATCTTATTGGTTTTAGTGTTCTTGATAAAAATCACAGTTTAATTATAGAGACTGATAATGGTCAGGAAGTTCAAGAATTTGAATCAAATTTGAAATCTTACTACATTAAAATTGATAACGAAATTATAGGCACATTTTTATCATTTGATAATAGTTTAATTTTGACATATAAACATGAAAATAGACAATTTGAAATAAATAAAATTAACGATGAGATTATTTTATTTGATGTAAACGACTGTATAAATAAAAATAATTTTTCTTGTGCTGTAGAAAATGAGTATGAAGAAATTATGTCTAGCAATACTTCATTTTCCTCATCAACCACCCCAGATTGTATTGAACTTGCAATCGAAATAGATCAATATACAAGAAATACTTTTTCTTCAAATACATTGGCAAGCAATTGGGGACATGCAATTATTGCTGGAGTCAGTCAGGTGTATTTTGGTGAGGTAAATGTTCATATAAATGTTGTAAATACAATCGTTTGGAATACAACCGATCCCTACGCTTCAATAATTAACGATGCTGGCGCAATGTTATCTGCACTTAGGAATCATTGGACATCGAACAATGGCTCGATCTCAAGAGATCTTGTTCATTTGTTAACTAAAAGATCTAATACAGGTACAGGTGGAATAGCATATGTTGATGCACTATGTAACTATTCTTGGGGTTATGCATTTAGTTCAGATATGAATAACAACACTAATTTTAGTTTTCCAAACCCTTCATACACTTGGAATCTTTTTGTAGTGGCTCACGAAATTGGTCATAATGTTGGGTCAAAACATACTCATTGGTGTGGTTGGACGTCTGATCCATCACTTGGATTTTCAGGTGGGCCTATTGACAATTGTGTAAATGTTGAGGGAAGTTGTCCTGATAATCCAACACCACAAGTTGGTACTATAATGAGTTATTGTCATTTAACAAGCTATGGCTCTTTAATTGATTTTCATCCTGTTGTTGTTTCACAAGGACTTAACCCTGGAATTAATAGTGCAAGTTGTTTGACAGCATGTCCTTTTTATGGTTGTACTGATTCAACAGCTTTAAATTATGATCCACTTGCAACTGTTGATGATGGCTCATGTATTTATCCCCCTGTCACATTAAATGCAACGGTAAACAATATTAGTTGTTATGGGCAAACTGATGGAAATATAAATCTCCATGTCACCGGAGGTTCATCTCCTTACACTTTTATTTGGAGTAATGGACAAACAACTGAAGATATTTATAATTTATCAAGCGGAAGTTATTCAGTTGTGGTAACAGATTCAATTAATCAGCAAGCAACAGCATCTTTTAATATAATAGAGCCAGATTCTTTATATACTAATTATACTGTTATCAATGCATCTGGTCCTACATCGAACGACGGGTCAATTTATGCTTTTACATTTGGAGGTATTACTCCCTACACTTACTATTGGTTGTCAAGTTATATTAATGACACTACTCAACACTTGTTGAACATTCCACCTGGGTCATATACTTCGTATATACTAGATGATAACGGATGCTTTACATTTGAATTAATAACAGTTGGATATGATTCAACTATTTACGGATGTACAGACCCCACGGCATTAAATTATGATTCACTTGCAACTGTTGATGATGGAAGTTGTATATACTGTTACTATGGATGTACTGACCCACTAGCATCTAATTATGATTCGTTGGCGACTTGTGATGATGGATCATGTACTGCATGTTTGTCTTGTCAATGTACTGATCCCGAGCCCACAGGATTATATTTTTATGATGTTATTGATACTAGAGTAAAAATTGGTTGGGATAACATGAATGATAGCTCGTGTATGGTTTGGAAATATTTTGTAAGATTCAGAGAAATAGGNACACCGAACTGGACAACTAGATCTGCNGGAGTCGGTAATGGTTTGTGTAATTCTGGACTAAATACAACAACGAAACAATTNTTAAATCTTAACCCATCTACTACTTATGAATTTAAGATGAAAGCATTTTATTGTGGAGGAACAGCATCTAATTATTCTAGTCCTATTCAGTTTACAACTAAAGATATTTGTCCCGATATGACAAATTTATCTGTTCAAACATTTAATTATAACCACTCAAAAGCTAGATTTAGTTGGGATACTACCGGAACTTTCACTTTTGCTAGAGTTAAATTAAGAGTTGATACATTAGCTGCAACATGGCTTACAGCTGGTGGTTTTGGTGTTTATTACCCAACTCTTCAAGTAAATAAATTTGGATTGCAATCAGGAGAATCATACAGAGCACAAGGAAGGACTTTTTGTGATTCAAATATTACAGCATACAGATCACCAAGCTGGACTAGTCCAATTTTTTGGACTCAACCCGGAACACTACCTATAAGAAATAGTGGGGGTAATATCATAAATAATCTTAAAATTTATCCAAATCCTTCAGAGGACATTTTTAATTTAGAAATTAATATTGACGCATTATCAGATTTTAAAATTGAAATAATGGATGTTCTTGGCAATATAATTTTTGCAGAAAATGGAAAAAAATATATTGGAAATTTGAGAAAAGAAATTGATTTATCTAAGTATTCAAGTGGAACTTACATTTTAAAAGTGAACGTAGGCTCATCAAACTTTAATAAAAAATTAATTTTAAATTAAAGTTCATTTCCATAAATATCAGAAAGCTTAACCAATTCAATTACAAAAATTAAGGTCGATCCAGGTGGTATTGGTGATCCTTCAGGACTGCTGTTACCGTAGGCTAGTTTTGCGGGAATATAAAATTTAAATTGATCACCCACTTTCATAAGTTCAATTCCTTCATGAAGACCCCTTATCGTACCGTTTGGTGCGTTCAGTGGAAAACTTACTGGTTCTCTTTCTACTGAACTGTCGTATACCTCTCCATTTAAAAATGATGCTTGATAGTGGATAGTTACAACATTTTCTTTTTCAGCTTTGATACCTTCTCCAGATTTTAGAATTTCATATTGAAGACCAGACTCAGTAACTTTAATTTCTTCTCTTTTTGCATTTTCTTTTAAGAAATTTTCTCCTTCTTTTAGTGCAACTTTTGCTTGTTCGTATCTTTCAGCTTCAGATAATTGAAAGAAATAATCGTTAAGTATCGAATCAGTTCCTAATAAACTAATGTCTAAATCCTTTTCATAAATCACATCCCTAAATCCTTTTGCGATAGATTGCTCATCTATTTCTTTAAGGTTATGTTTTTCTTTCATTGCAGTTGCAATATTTACNCCTATGGAGTATGAAAATCTNTCTAGCTNTGTTTCAGGTTCTTTATAATTTATATTTTCTTTTTGCGTTTGGTTCTGCATGCAAGATGATATCAAAATAATTGAAGCTAATATTGCAATTTTAAGAGTTTTCATTATTTAATAATTTGTTTACAAAAATACATTTATTGTTTAAATTTTATATTCTGAAAATTACTCATTTTTTTATATTTGGAGATTGCTTATGGAGATAACAAAAACGAACATTGACGGCTTACTAATAATTACACCAAATGTGTTTAAAGACTCAAGAGGAAGTTTTTTCGAGAGTTGGAATTCAGATCAGTTTAAGCAAATAGGCATCACTGATGTTTTTGACCAAGATAACCAGTCGATATCATCAAAAAATGTTTTAAGAGGACTGCATTTTCAAAATCCACCTTATGCTCAGTCAAAACTTGTCAGAGTTGTACGTGGATCTGTTTTAGATGTGGCAGTTGATCTAAGAAAAAACTCGCCAACTTATGGCATGCACCATTCGGTTATTCTTTCTGAACAGAATAATAAATTATTTTATATTCCTAAAGGCTTTGCTCACGGTTTTTTGTCATTAGAAGACAATACTGTTTTTTGTTATAAATGTTCTGGCAAATACAACAAAAGTTCTGAAGAAAGTTTAATGTGGAATGATATGGATCTTAAAATTGACTGGAGTATAAGTCATCCGATTGTTTCAGAAAAAGATTNAAATGCAAAATATTTCAATGAATTTAAAAGTAAATTTTGATGTCTAAAAAGTATTCTTATTTCTTTATTTTTTCAATACTTGTTTTCTTTTTTCTTTTTGTATCATCATCTTATTTAAATACATCTGATAATATTCATCAACAGGGATTTAACACCAAATACAATGTTTATTCTGTTTTAAAACCAGCAGATTTAAAGTTTGCGAATGAAAAAGTTCCAAATATTTCTCATGACGTTTGGGAACGATTAGATAAAGAACTTCTAAAAAATATATATTGGCAATCAAATACCATGCTTTATTTTAAAAGAGCCAACAAATATTTTCCAATAATTGAGGATATTCTAGCAAAAAATAATATTCCTGATGATTTCAAGTATTTAGCTTTAATAGAAAGTGGATTTGAATACACTGTTTCTCCCTCAGGAGCAGCTGGTTTTTGGCAAATAATGAGAGGAACTGCTAGAGAATATGGATTAGAGGTTAATTATGCAATTGATGAGAGATATAATCTTAAAAAATCTACCGAGGCAGCATGTAAATATTTGAAAAAAGCATACCAAGAATTTGGAAGTTGGACTATGGCGGCGGCGGCATACAACATGGGAATAAATGGGGTTAGAAGAAATATCAAAAAACAAGGGACAAATAATTACTTTAATTTACATTTAAACGATGAGACTTCAAGGTATGTATTTCGAATTATAGTCATTAAAGAAATTATGGAAAACCCTAGAAAGTATGGCTTTGTTTTTAGAGAAAGTGATTTATATACTTATGCTGANACCAAACAGGTAAGAATCGATTCTACAATCGCAGACCTTTATTCATTTGCAAGAGAGCAAAATATTAATTACAAAATTTTAAAAAAGTATAATCCTTGGCTTAGGATCTCCAAACTTCCTGATGAATCAAGGAGAATATATTTCATAGAAATACCAAAAGAAACAAAAGATTTAATTTTTGATGATTTGGTATTTGATCAACCCTAAAAATCAATAATGCAAAGTCAAGAAGATTTTATTTCAATTTATGGAGCAAGAGTCCATAACTTAAAAGATATCAATTTAAAAATTCCAAGAAACAAACTTGTTGTTATCACAGGAAAAAGCGGGAGTGGTAAGTCTTCATTAGCATTCGATACTATTCATGCTGAAGGGCAAAGAAGGTATTTAGAAACTTTTAATGCTTATGCTAGACAATTTATTGGAAACATGAAAAGGCCAGATGTTGACAAAATTACTGGACTGAGTCCAGTTGTAGCAATAGAGCAAAAAACAACTTCAAAGAATCCAAGATCAACAGTAGGAACTATTACAGAAATATATGATTATCTAAGATTATTNTATTCACGAATNGGAGTTGCATACTCATATGTCACAAATGAGAAAATGGTAAGTTTTACTGATAATCAAATTTTAGAACTGTTGACCAAAGATTTTAGTGAAAATTCTATTTCAATTCTTTCTCCAATCATAAAATCTAGAAAAGGTCATTACCAAGAATTGTTCTTTAAGCTTGCAAAGCAAGGATATTTAAAAGTAAGAGTAGATGGGGAAATTATTGAGATTACTCCAAATTTAAAGCTTGACAGATATAAAACCCACAATATTGAAGTAGTAATTGACAGGTTAAAAGTAAATNCAAANAANAAGAAAAGATTACTATCTTCAATAAAATTAGCTTTAAACCTGGGTGATGGTGTAATTATGATTGTTTCGCCAAAAAAAGAAAAACCTAGATATTTCAGTAGAAATTTGATGTGTCCTACTTCTGGANTTGCTTACAAAAATCCAGAACCAAGCTCATTCTCTTTTAATTCCCCAAGAGGTTCGTGTCCTGAGTGTAATGGTTTAGGAATTTATAAATCAGTAGATATAGAAAAAATATTACCCAACAAATCATTATCTATTAGTAAAGGTGGAATTGCACCACTAGATAAAAAAAACTCTCAGTGGATTTATAATCAGCTAGAAGTTATTGGAAAAAAATATGGGTTTTCTTTGAACACTCCAATAAAAGATTTTTCTGCAGAGGCACTAGATTATGTTTTATTTGGAATTAAAGATGATATCAAAGTAAAGCTGAAAACTGCTGGAATTTCTAAAAAATATAAAATTGACTTTATGGGAATTGTCAATTTTATTAAAGAACAGTCTTCTTACAGTAATGTAAAAAGTATTGAGCGCTGGGCTAATAAATACATGTCTTCTAAAAATTGTAAAGAGTGTAATGGCAGTAGATTAAATATTCAATCCTCTAATTTCAAGATTGCTGAAAAAACTATTACTGATGTAGTTAATATGGATATTGATAATTTAAAAATGTGGTTAATTTCTTTGAAAAAGAATTTAAATTCTAAAGATAGTATCATTTCTGAACAAATTATAAAGGAATTGTTAACTAGAGTNCAATTTATTATTGATGTTGGTTTATCTTATTTATCTTTAAATAGAACTTCNAAAACATTATCTGGGGGAGAGGCTCAAAGAATAAGATTAGCAACTCAGATTGGCACACAGCTAACTAATGTCCTATATATTTTAGACGAACCAAGTATTGGTCTTCATCAAAGAGACAATCAAAAACTNATCGATTCATTAAAAAAATTAAGAGATATTGGAAATTCAGTGATAGTTGTTGAGCATGACAAAGATATGATATGTAATGCAGATTATGTAGTTGATATGGGCCCAGAGGCAGGTATTCATGGAGGAGAAGTTGTAGGTGTTGGAACATACAATCAGATTTTAAAATCTAAAAATATTACTTCCGATTTTTTAAATGGGACGAAGGAAATTTCTGTTCCAAAGTTAAGGAGAAAAGGAAATGGTAAGAGTATAAAGCTTATCTCAGCAAGTGGAAACAATCTTAAAAAAGTTAATTTGAAAATTCCTCTGGGATTATTTTGTTGTGTGACTGGTGTTTCAGGAAGTGGCAAATCTTCTTTAATAAATGAAACCCTATATCCCATTTTAAATAAACATTTTTACAGAGGTGAAAAAAATCCACTTCCATACAGCGACATCCAGGGCATTGAAAATATTGACAAGGTTATTGAAATAAATCAGGCACCCATTGGAAGAACACCTAGGTCAAACCCAGCCACATACACTGGAGTATTTACTGATATCAGAGAGTTATATTCAAATTTAGAGGAATCAAAAATTAGAGGATATAAATCTGGCAGATTTTCTTTTAATGTTGTAGGTGGAAGGTGCGAAGTTTGTAAGGGAGCAGGTAAAAAAACTATAGAAATGAATTTTTTACCAGATATAATGGTTCATTGCGAAGATTGCAACGGTTTTAGATATAATAAAGAAACATTGTCAGTGAGATTTAAAGGAAAGTCAATTTCAGATATTTTAAATTTAACTATAAATCAGGCAGTCGTTTTTTTTGAAAACATTCCAAATATTATTAGAAAAATAAAAACACTTCAAGATGTTGGACTGGGATACTTGACTCTTGGACAATCTGCCACAACACTTTCTGGAGGTGAAGCTCAAAGAATTAAGCTAGCATCGGAACTATCTAAAAGAAGTACAGGAAAAACACTTTATATTCTAGATGAACCAACTACTGGTTTACACTTTCAGGACATTAAAGTTCTTCTGGATGTGTTAAACTCCATTGTAAACAGAGGAAATTCTGTTTTAGTTATTGAACACAATCTTGATGTTATAAAGGTTGCGGATTACATAATTGACTTAGGAAGGGAAGGAGGAGAAAATGGTGGTTACATAATTGGTCAAGGAACACCAGAGAAAATAGTCAATTTAAAAGATAGTTATACTGCCGATTTTTTAAGGACAGAGTTGTGATAACTCGCCTAATTACATAAAATGTATTTCCATTTTTTTCCTATTTTTACGAAATCATAAATTATTTAAGATGAAAAATAACCTCCATAAGATTCTTCCAATATTTCTTTTGTTTTTTTCTTTTACAGTTTTTTCTCAAAGTGTTCCCGAAACTGAAAAAAATAAAATTCCATTAAGCCCAAGATTCGTATTTGGCTCTAATTTTTATAATTATCAAGGAGGTATTGCCGGTACCGAGTCGAATTTGCTTTCAGGTGATATTGGTTATCTTACCGGTGTAAAGTTGCACTTCAATGACAACTCTTCTGTTTCATTTTTGTTTTCTAGTTCGTCATCTTTTTTTGAACAAGAATTTGATCCTACTACTGGCTTATCAATTGGTGAATTTAGGTCAGAGTTTAGTACAATTGGCCTAAACTATAGTTATAACGTTAATAGTAAATCGATTATTAATCCTTTTCTAAGCTTTGGAGTTCAAAATATAAACTTTAAAACTTTAAATCCTGAAATATCATCNCAGTATTCTGAAAAAGAATCTGGACTTGTTATACCTGTTGGAGCTGGCTTGTCTTTAAAAATGTCGGAAAGAATGTCTTTAGATGCATCGGTTAATTTTGTTTTATCTCAAGTTGATATTGATAAAACAACAGAAGAATTAAACGATAATTATGCTTTCTTTAATATGTCAATAAGTTATGATTTATTTACTCCAAAACCAAGTGAATTAGACTATTTAAAAGAAAAATATTATTCAGATGTAAATTTTGATAAAATGGATCTTTCAGATCGAGATGGAGATTTAGTTTTAGATATTAATGATTATTGTCCTGGTACTCCAACTGGAGTAAAAGTAGATGAAACAGGATGTCCTATTGATTCTGATAATGATGGCATTGCTGATTACATGGATAAAGAAAAAAATTCGATGTCTGGGGCAATAGTGGATGAAAAGGGAGTTACTTTGAAAGAAGATCAATTTAAAAGTAAATATGATAAAGGTGAAGTTGCTTCAAGAGAATTTGCAAACTTTTACAATGATAATGAGATTTCAAGGGATGATTTTAAATCTATTAACGCTTTTTTGATTGCAAAAGCCAACGCTTTTAATAATTTATACAACAACCAAAAAGATAAAAGTGAAGAAAAAGGTTTGACATTTAAAGTTCAACTTGCTGTTTATAATAAGGGTGTGCCGCCAAGAATGATTAATAAACTTCTAAGTATTGAAGATTTACAAAGTTTCACCGAAGATGATGGAAACGTTATTTATGCAGTTGGAAATTATTTGACTATTGACGATGCACTTGGAAGAGAATATGAACTTGAAAAAATTGGTTTTGAAAATTTATCAATCCTTGAATATGAAAATGGAGTTTTATCAGCTTATTTACCTCCAATCGTTAAGGACGATGATACTAAAAATGATTCTGATGATATATCAAATGACACATTAGTTTTAATTAATGATGAAAAAGAAGAAGAAACTGAAAAAAATGAGTTAGCAATAACAGAATCAACAGTCTACAGAGTTCAAATTGGAGCATTTAATGTCAATTTATCTGAGAGAATTTTTGAAGGAGTTGATAACGTTGTTTCTTTTAAGGGTAATGACGGACTTGTAAGATACATGACGGGATCGTTTAATAATTATTCTGATGCGATTAATTACAGATCACAAATGCGATCAAGGGGTTTTGAAGATGCTTTTGTAGTCACGTTCAAAGATGGAGAGAGAGTTCCGTTAAACGTATCTATTTCCAAAGCTAATAATAAAACCAAAAGATCTAGCAAGAGTGTAANGAACAAAGTTAGTACGGCTAATCAGAAAAAAGCAAAGAAAGTAAAAGAAAAAAATGATTTAAGATTCTTTGTTCAAATTGGAGTTTTTCCAGAAATATTATCAGCTTCTGATCTTTCAATGATGAGCGAGGTTAANAACGTAAGAAAGCAAGCATCAGGAAGCTTTTACAAATATTTTTCTGAGGAGTTTAATGATTATTCACTAGCTGCTTCACAGTTGCAAATGATAAAATCTATCGGCTTTAGTGATGCATTTATTATATCAACTTTAAATGGTGAGGAAATTTCAATTGAAAAGGCTCTNAGCCTAGACTAATTTTTTTGATTTTTTACTGCCCTCATAAATTTTAAACTCTCTAAAGCTACATTTTAAGTTTCCGTTCATTANCTCAATTTTTTTAGTTGGCTTTAGCCCTATCATTTTTAGGTTCTCTATATCTGAAGAAATTAACCAGGCAATACAATTTTTATAGTTGTTTTTTAAAGAATCACCTATTTTTTTATAGAATTCATTTATTCCAAGTTCTATTCTCTCACCATACGGAGGATTAAAGATTACAAAAGTATTTTCATTAATCTTTGTTTCAAAAAAATCTTCATTTTTAACCTTTATGTTTTCAAACATTAGAGCATTTTCAATATTTTTCCTGCAAATTCTTACAGCTTTTTGAAAATTATCACCTCCTGTTATACTTCCTTTAAATTCTATTTCTTTGTTAAGTGAAACATCTTTTATTTTTTCGAATAATTCAGGGTCAAAATCTTTCCATTTTTCGAATCCAAAATTGTTTCTGAAAATATTTGCAGGAATATTATTTGCAATCATTGCAGCTTCAATTAATATGGTTCCAGAGCCGCACATTGGGTCATGAAAATTATCTTTTTTATTCCATCCACTTAATAAAATAAGTCCAGATGCTAATACCTCATTCATTGGTGCTATAATTGTATTTACTTTGTAACCTCTTTTGTGAAGAGATTCACCAGAACTATCAAGAGATATAGTACAAGTATGCTTATTTACATGTAAATTAATTGAAATATCTGGATCTTTTGGATTTACATTTGGTCTTTTACCATATTTATTTCTAAAGAAATCCGCAATTCCGTCTTTTACAAGCAATGATGCGTATTTACTGTGACTAAAAACTTCAGATGTTGTAGTTGCGTGAGTAGCAAATGTTTTATTTACATCTAAATATCTTGACCAATTCATTTTCAAAATATTTTCATATAATTCTTTTTCATCTTTTGCTTGAAAGGTTTTTATAGGCTTTAAAATTCTTAAGCACGTTCTTAAATTTAAATTGGCTTTGTACATAAATCCATTATCCCCTTTAAAACTCACCGCTCTTTTTTGAATTTTTACACTTTGAGCTCCAAGGTCTTTTAATTCATTTGCAAGTACTTCTTCAAGTCCATGCATGGTTTTTGCAAGCATATAAAAATTAGGGTCTTTCATTAGACAAAGATAACTTTATTAAGTGATAGAAATAATTAATTTTGTATGATTATAAATCCTTCATTTTGGAAAAAATTAAACATATTAATACATCTATTTTTTTTAATGAAAGTTTTACTAACATAAATAATTATTTAAATGATGTAGATCAAAATAACATCTTTTATCTTGTTGATAATAAAGTTTTTGAATTGCATAAAAAACTTTTCCAGCCAAATAAAAATACATTATTAATTAAATCGACAGAGGATTCTAAGTCTATCAAAAATGTTAGCTCATTAATAGAAAAAATTTTAAAGCTGGGAGGAAATAAGAAGAGTTATATAATTGGAATTGGCGGTGGTATTGTATGTGACATCACTGGCTTTATTGCCTCAATTTTTATGAGAGGTATAAGGTTTGCCTATGTTCCAACTACCGTTTTAAGTATTACAGATGCAGCTCTTGGAGGAAAAAATGGAGTTAATTTTAATCATATAAAGAATTTAGTAGGTACTATAAATGAACCTAATTTTGTTTTAGTAGATCTTTGTTTTTTAGATTCTCTTAAAGAAAATGAATTTAACGATGGATTTGCTGAGATTATAAAGCATGCATGTATTGCATCACCAGAGTTGTTTAAAAAATTAGAAAAGTCACTTATTAGTTATGAGTCTAGAGATTTATTATCAGAAATTTTAAAGGAATCTTTATTAATTAAGTTGAAAATAGTTTCAAAAGATATGAATGATTTAAGTTACAGAAAAATATTAAATTTTGGACATACTTTCG
>PBAG01000032.1 GCA_002715885.1 Flavobacteriales bacterium
GAAGGTATTGCCAGAATAGTAAAAAATCAAAATTATAAAGAAATGCAAATTGGATATTTAGCAATAAATAAAAATGGAGATTACGGAGCTTATGCGGTGCATAACGGATTTGATTACGCGCTACATCAAAATGGAATTAATAAAATGATTAATGCGCAAGCTTTTGCTAAATGATAAGGTTTCTTATTCTGCTAACTTTTCTATTTAGTTCATGCATAAAAAATCAAATAAACACTAGAGTAAATATAATTCCTAAGCCTGTTAAACTCAATTTAAAAAATGGAATTTATGACCTGAGCAAAGAAACTAAATTTATTTTTGATAGCATTTTTACAAATGAAGTTGAGTATTTAAAATCTATTTTCCCTTTTAAAATTGGAAATAAAGAAAATATTATTCAATTTATAAAAAACCAAGATCTTCAAGTTGAGGAGTATAGAATAAACATCCTTAAAACTAAAATTACTATTGAGGCCTCTTCAGAAAAAGGCGCAATGCATGCTATTCAAAGTTTTAGACAGCTTTTGCCTAATAAATTTTATAAAAATAATGCCTCTTTACAGTGCTTAGAAATACATGATTATCCAAAATTTAAATGGCGCGGTTTGCTACTGGATTGTTGTAGACACTTTATGGAAAAAGATTTTGTCAAAAAGTATATTGACTTATTGGCATTTCATAAAATGAATATATTACACTGGCACTTGACAGAGGATCAAGGGTGGAGAATTGAAATTGATAAATATCCTCTTTTAACAGAAATAGGTGCTTGGAGAAAAGGACTTGATGGAAAACCTTATGGAGGTTATTATTCCAAAGAGGACATAAAAGAAATTGTTGAGTATGCAAGGAAAAGAAATATTGAGGTAATTCCTGAAATCGAACTTCCTGGACATTCAGTTGCTGCAATAGCATCTTATCCTCAATTTTCCTGTACAGGGGAAAAAATTGAGGTGGAAACTGATTGGGGAGTTTTCAAAGATATATATTGTGCAGGCAACGATAGTGTTTTTACTTTTTTAGAAAACATTTTAGATGAAGTGATAGATTTATTTCCTTCAAAATATATCCACATTGGAGGAGATGAAGCGCCTAAATTTCGTTGGAAAAATTGTAATAAGTGTCAAAAAAGAATTGTGGAAAATAATCTTAAAGACGAAAATGAACTTCAATCTTATTTTATTAATAGAATAGGTAAATACTTAGAAAAAAATAACAAGCAACTAATTGGATGGGATGAAATCATGGAAGGTGGTATTCCAAAAAATGCAATAGTTCAATCATGGAGAGGAATGGCAGGGGGAAAGCTTGCAGCAGAAAATAGCCACTATGCTATAATGTCTCCCACTTCTCATTGCTATTTTGATTATGACTTACAATCAATTGATCTTGAAAAAGTATACTCATTTGACCCAATTCCAATTGATTTAGAAAAAAACAAACATAATTTTATTCTCGGTGGGGAATGCAACATGTGGTCAGAAAGAGCACCTCAAGAAAAAGTTGACTCTAAAGTGTTTCCACGAATTCTTGCAATGAGTGAAGTTTTATGGGGAAAGAAAGAAAACAATTATGAAGATTTTTTAACAAGAGTCGAAAATCACTATCCAAAACTTGAAAAATTAGGCGTAGAATATGGATATGAAAAAACGCCTATAAAGTTTAAATCAAATTTTTCTGATAACAAATTTGAAATTGAAATTGTTAAAGGAAATAAAAAAATGGAAATTCATTACCAAGTTGATAATGGTGCATGGCAAGAATATTCAAAACCAATTGAAATATTTAAGAGTGCCAAAATAATTGCTGAAGAAAGAAATTCAAAAAGGAAAGATATAGCACAAAAAAACTTAGAAATAAATTTTCACAAAGGGCTTGGTAAAAAAGTAGAATATAACACTAATTATAGTACAAATTACCCTGGAACTGGAACAAGCTCATTAGTAAACGGTATAAGTGGAAATGATTCTAATTTTAGAGATGGGCAATGGCAAGGTTTTTATGGGAAAAATGTAGACATAACAGTTGACTTGAAAGAAAAAATTAATTTCAACGAGCTCAAAACTTCTTTCTTTCAATATCACTTATCTTGGATTATAGTTCCAAAATCTGTTGAATATTTAATTTCAGATGATGGTATAAATTTTAAATCCATACACAAAATCAAGACTGATGTTAACCCTATGAAAGAAGGAAAATTCAAAGAGCCTTTTACACATGTTCAAAACTATTCCGCAAGATACGTAAGAGTTATTGCAGAAAATTATGGATTTTTGCCAAAAGAGCATCCAGCTGCTGGATCTAAAAGCTGGCTTTTTATAGATGAATTTAGTATTAAATGAAAAAACAAATTTTATTTTTTTTCTTAATTACCTCAGTTCTTAGCTGTAACACAGAAGATATACAACCTATAGATTATGTAAATCCTTTTATTGGGACTGGTGGGCATGGACATACTTATCCCGGTGTTTCAATGCCTTTTGGGATGGTGCAACTAAGTCCAGACACAAGACTTGAGGGTTGGGACGGATGTGGAGGATACCATTATTCAGATTCAATTATTTATGGCTTTTCACACACTCATTTAAGTGGAACTGGGATATCTGATTATGGTGATGTTTTATTAATGCCGACAACAGGAGAAATCCAGCTTACTAATGGTGTAAAATTATCAAAAGAGAATAATTTACAAATAAATCAATCGGGNTATTCCTCAAAATTTTCACANGANAATGAAATTGCTNAAGCTGGTTACTATCAAGTTTTTTTAGATGATTATAAAATTAATGTAGAGCTAACAAGTTCAATAAGAGCAGGCTTTCACAGATATACTTTTCCAAAAGAAGAAAAGGCCAATATAATTTTAGATTTAAAGCATAGAGACAAACTGCTAGATTATAAAATTAATGTAGTTGATAGTCAAACAATTATTGGATTAAGACAATCATCTGAATGGGCTAGAGATCAAAGAATTTATTTCACTATTAAATTTTCTATACCATTTTTAGAAANAACATACAACGATGAAAAAAATGTGNTTGGTCTTTCCTTTGGAAAAATTTCAGGTCCATTAGAAGTTAAAGCTTCAATTTCTGCTGTGGATAATATTGGCTCAAACAATAATTTAAGCGAAATTATCAATCTNAGCTTTGAAGAGGTAAAACAAAAAGCACAAAAACAGTGGAATAAAGAACTGAATAAAATTCAAATTACTTCAAACTCTAAAACAAAAAAAGAGATATTCTACACAGCTCTTTACCACTCATCACTTAATCCTAATACATACAATGATTTAAACGGAAATTATCTTGGGATGGACTTTAAAAAACACAAAACAGACGATAATCATTATACNATTTTTTCATTGTGGGANACATTTCGAGCAACACANCCCCTATTCACTATAANTAACGTTNAACGAACCAACGAGTTTATAAGGACTTTATTAAGGCAATATAANGANGGAGGACGCCTTCCAATTTGGGAGTTAGCTGCAAATTANACAGANTGCATGATNGGATACCATGCAATTCCTGTAATTGTAGATGCATATGTTAAAGGTATACGAGATTGGGATGTAAATCTAGCGCTTGAAGCAATGATTAAATCAGCTCANAGCAATACTTTTGGTTTAGANGCCTACAAAAAAAATGGATTTATTAAAGCAAGTGATGAACCAGAATCNGTTTCAAAAAATTTAGAGTATGCCTATGATGATTGGTGTATAGCTATAATGGCAGATTCTCTCGGTAAAGATTCCATCGCAAAAACTTTTTATGANCGAGCTCAATATTATAAAAATCTTTATGATCCNGAGTCAGGCTTTTTTAGAGGAAAAAATGCTTATTCTTGGTTTGGNCCATTTAAACCTGAGGAGGTTAATTTTAATTATACCGAAGCAAACGCTTGGCAATATTCTTTATTTACTCCACAAGACATTTCAGGGCATATAAAGTTAAAAGGTGGTGAAAAAAATTATGAAANTCATTTGGATAGTATGTTTTTATCAAAAATTAAAACAAGNGGNAGNCATCAACCTGANGTTACAGGTTTAATTGGACAATATGCACATGGTAATGAACCGAGTCATCATATGGCCTACCTTTATAACTATATAGGAAAAGCAAATAAAACACAAAAGTATGTTGCAAAAATTTTAAATGAACAATATAGTAATAAGCCTGATGGACTTTCTGGAAATGAAGATTGCGGACAAATGTCATCATGGTATGTTCTAAGTAGTCTTGGATTTTACCCTGTGACTCCAGGCTTAAATTATTATACAATAGGAACTCCACTTTTTGAAAAAGCTAAAATAAANCTAGAAAATAATAAAGTATTTACTATTAAAGCTGACAATGTCTCAGATGAAAACATATATATTCAGTCAGTAAGATTAAACGGAGAAAAGTACGATAAGAGTTATATTGAACATTCAACCATTTTAAATGGAGGCGAAATTATTTTTAAAATGGGGNCAANCCCAAGTGAATGGGGTAAAGATAAAAAACCAATTTCTAAAATATCTAANCATGAAATTGTAGCGGTTCCATATTTTAAGGCNTCAAGCCAAACCTTTGTNGATAAGCACTCAATTGAGCTTGGAAGTGTAGANAATTCTCAAATCTTTTACTCAATTAATGGGAGCAATTATACTAAATACGAAAAACCAATCACAATAAATAAAGAAAGTATAATTTACAGTTATGCAATCAAAGACAATTTAAAAAGTAAAGTGGTATCAAGTGAATATTTNCCAAGAGATGACACTAAAAAAATTAAGATACTCAGTAAATATGCCAATCAGTACGCGGCTGCAGGTGATAAAACATTAATTGATCAATTGAGAGGGGGTAATAATTACAGAACTGGCAACTGGCAAGGATATCGTGAAGATTTAAATGTCATTGTTGATTTAAGTGAAATAAAAAAGATTAATTCAGTATCTTTAGGCTGTCATCAAGACATAAGATCATGGATTTTTTATCCTAACTATGTTGAGTATTGGACCTCAGATGATGATATAAATTACGATTATCAAGGTAAGGTGCTGGCTAATTTCTCAGATAGAATTGAGGGGAGCTTCCAAAAAGACTTTACTTTGAATATGAAAAATTTAAAGGCTAGATATATTAAACTAAAGGCAGAAAACTATGGAATTTGTCCAGAATGGCATTTAGGAGCAGGAGGAAAAACATGGGTTTTTGTAGATGAGATAACAATTAAATAAAAATTATGAGTGATAATAAAAATTACAAGCAGGCACTTTACACATTAGTTACAGTTTTTTTCTTTTGGGGATTTATTGCCGCAAGCAATGGTGTTTTTATACCGTTTTGCAAAACATATTTTAGTTTAGATCAATTTCAAAGTCAATTGATTGATTTTGCTTTTTATGGCGCATACTACATTGGTGCACTTTTTCTTTTCATTTTTTCAAGTGTAAGAAATACAGATATTATGAATGCATGGGGTTTTAAAAGTAGTATTGTCAAAGGCTTGCTACTCTCAGCAGTAGGAGCATGTGCAATGATNATAGCAGTTAATGGAGCNGCTCCTGGAGATTCCTCAGCATTTAATTATATTCTTGGAGCATTATTTATTGTTGGTTTAGGGTTCTCACTACAACAGACAGCCGCTAATCCTTTTGCTATATCACTTGGTGAGCCTGAAAAGGGTTCACACAGGCTAAACCTTGCAGGTGGTGTAAACTCTTTTGGAACAGCAATTGGCCCAATTGTTGTATCATTGGCACTTTTTGGTACAGCTGCCAGTGCTAATATAGATTTNAACAAAGAAATTTCTAATAATAACATAACNCTAACTGTAGTCCAATATTTGTATATAGCTGTTGGAATACTGTTTTTGGGTGCTGCTAGTCTATTTCATTTCTCAAAAAAACTTCCTGAAGGCAAAGAGGATTCAAGCTTTTTAGGCGCATCAAAAGCTATGAGTACGTTAATAATTATAACTATACTACTAATCATAATTTTTTGGCAGATATTTAATCAGTATGTTGGTCTTGGTGAGGGAGAATCACTTAGCTCATCATCAGAATCATTGATATTAAATTTATCAATAATAAGTCTTCTTGTAGTTGTAGGAAGTTTGATAATTTCAAATATTCTTGCAAAAAAAGATTCCAATGGTTGGGGTGCAATGCAATACCCTCAACTTGTTTTAGGTATGCTAGCAATTTTTACATATGTTGGTGTCGAGGTTTCAATACAAAGTAACTTAGGGGAATTACTCAAAACAAGTGCTTTTGGCTCTTTGAATGACACTCAAATAGCACCATATATTTCAATGTACTGGGGAGGTTTAATGATTGGTAGATGGACAGGTGCAATCACAGTTTTTAATCCATCAGATTCACTAAAAAAATGGCTTTATATTTTAGTGCCATATATTGCATTTGCTGTTGTTCTCTCTGTTAATGCAATTTCAGGATTTGAAGTCAAACATCTTTTCGCTTTTGCAATTTGTGTAGCAATACAAATAGCAGGATTTTTTATAGGTAAAGATAAGCCAGCTCTTACATTAAAAACATTTGGTTTGTTTGGGGTGATTGCTATGCTAGTCGGCTTATTTACAACTGGTAAAGTAGCTATTTTTGCTTTTTTAAGTGGTGGNTTATTCTGTTCAATAATGTGGCCATCTATTTTTGCATTAAGCATAAAAGGATTAGGCAAATTTACATCTCAAGGATCTGCTTTTTTAGTTATGATGATTTTNGGTGGAGCAATAATACCTCCAATTCAAGGAAAATTAGCAGATATTATTGGAATTCACGAATCATATTGGATTACTGTAGTATGCTTTGTTTACCTTATGTATTTTGCAAAAAGAGTTGAAAATATTTTTGCTATAAAATAAAGTTATTGTACAACTATAGTTTTTAGAGCATATCCCGAATCAGTAAAAATTTTTAAATAATAAATAGCGCTCCTTTCAAGGTCAAAACTTTTACTTTTTAAAGTCCTGAGTAGTTTACCATCTTGAAGATAGATATTTATTTTTTTAATTTCTAGTTCGCTATCAATATTAACTGTTCCTAATGAAGGATTAGGAAATACCTTTACTTCCACATCAACTAAATTATTTATCTCCGAAGTTGTGGCTAATTCATCAAAACGTTTTGTAAATTCTTGGAGATAAATATTAGCAGTTGTATGATCATGAATAATTAAAGTATTTTCATCAGAATTATTTTCTGCATTATTACTCCAGTTGTGAGAACCTGTAAGTAAAATTGGGTCTGAAGCGGTGATATCTGCATCAGCAATAGCATACTTATGATGAATTGTGTTTGGAATCCCGGAGTGAGATTTTACATTAACACCAGCGCTAGTCATATTAAGAAACTCACTGTATTGGGAGTTAGTTGACTCCATAATACCACGAACATTAGTTCCAAAACTATTATGTACATCAATTATAGCATCTCCCAAATCATCTCGCGTAAACTCTAATAATGCAAATTCGAGTGTATAATCTACTGAATTAATGACTTCATGAATTTTACTTGTTGTTTGATCTGATGGAGAAAAATAAAGCTCCATGTGTTTTCCATTAACATTGAAATCGTGAGGTGTATTGTCTGACTTGTTTGAGCCGAAAAAACCTGACCACATTTCCTCAAACTCCATTGTATATGCTTTTGCTAAGGCTTGATCTTGAACAAAAATTAAGTTATTATAATCATTGAATAAATTACTTGGATTTGTCCAATTTGTTGAGCCAGTCATTATCCAAGAATTGTTTACAGAATTAACATCAATCACTAAAAATTTATTATGCATAATACCAGCTGTTGGAGTTGGTGTTCTGTATACAATTGGTATGTTAGGATCTAAGCTGTTGAGCATTGAGTTGACAACATCATCATCAGCAATATATCTCACCTGAACTCCTCTATTGTAAGCATCATTGATCGCTGAGGCTATCAGTGCGTCGGACGCATTATAGACACATATGTCAAGAGTACTCTGGGCTAAATCCATATATGCTTTTATGGTATCATTAAAGTATGTTGTGATATTTTGAGCATTAACACCAGTTGAAACAGAATTGTCCACACTATGATTAAAATATGGCCTAATTTTTCCTGATGAGTTTGATGCGGTTGAATAAATCCCAATACTTGAAAATGCAGTGTCATTTCCATTAACAGAATAACATTGGACATAATAAAAAGTAGCAGGCTGTAAACCAGTTAAACTTAAAGTGTGTGTTACAACATTTCCTGAATTATTGATATTTGATGTAAGTGCCTGGGTTGTTGCATAATTACATTCAGTTGATGCAGAATCTGAAGTTGTCCATGAAAGATCAAAACTGTTTGTTGTTATGTTTGACTGAGTAACTGCTGAAGTTAAAATAAGATTACCTGAGTTTATTATATCTGCGGAGTCTCTTGGAAGAATTTGATAACCATCATTTGCTGGAACAAAAAAGGTATATTGAGAAGAAATACCAATTAAAGTTACCGGCCCTGAAGGTATTAATGAGTTTTCTAAAGGATGTCCATTTCTTATATATATCTTACCTGACTCTGTATTAGCCGTAAAATCATGTGTTCCAACAGTAAAAAGTGAACCACCAGAATTAAAAATTACATTGTCTATTTGAACAAGTTCAGACTCTGTTGCTTCTCCAATTTGATTTGGAGTAAGATTTTGAGGAGTTGGCAAAACATTGTTATTTGAATGTATAAATGCTGCTGAAGTTGGGTTGAGTTCTAACAAGCCATTATAATCTACCAGTGTTCCAGAAACTGTAATACTATCTCCACGAACACAGCCACTAAGTAATAAGTTTGTTGTAAGGTCATATAGTGCAAGACCTGCAGTTCCATCTTCAATATATCTTATTGGTCCCAACTCATCTCCGTTTGTTACAATTCCAGTAACTGTAACATTAGCCCCAATTCCTTGTTGTCTAGCTGTAAGAATATTTTGTGAATATCCAGTTTGTAAAATCAAGGTTATAATAATTAATATGGTAATCTTTTTCATTTCTAATTTTTAAAAGTTAAAAGTTGCTGAAAGGTTAAACCTTCTTCCCAAACCAAAAAACACACCTGCAGATTTGGCATCAAAGTCTTGATANTTTGAATTAAAGGGATCATTGTTTTGAGCATCTGATATATAAACCTCATCAAACAAATTAAGCACACTAAATCTTAAATTCAATTTATTTTTCTGACTTAATTTTATCTTATATCCACAGTGTAAATCAAATAAGGTGTAAGAAGGTATTTTCCATGATTCTGTTCTTGCATTTTCTCCATTTAATGATAATGGATCAAAATCAGAGTAATAATTATCGAATAAGGTTCCACGAATTTTTAAATAAGAGTCATATGTTGGCTCATATCTCAAACTTATTCCATATTGAGTTTGTGCGGCATCCCCAACATGNACATCTACAGCATCAAAAGTTGCGATAACTTCATTATTAAAGTCATCTAAGATTGGATTATTATCATCATCTAGAAATCTCACAGTATCTTGTGATTTCCATTTCCAATCACCTAATGAAAGTAGCCCTTCAAGACTTAAATTAGGTAAAATTTTGTAAATAAAATCTAATTCGATTCCTTTATGTAATGCATCCATTCCATTAATATTGGCTCTATAAGTAATATCATCTATAGTTACTCTAACCCCACCGTTAGATGGCTTATTTTGCCATGAGGTATAATAAGAATTTAAATTAGCAGAAAAAATTCTTGAACGATAAGAATAGCCTAATTCTGCGGCTAAAACATTTTCATTTTTGATATCTCTAAATAATTGATTGCTGTAATCATACACATTGTTGAATCTAGGTGATTTAGAGATATAGCCTAAATTAACAAAGGCGTTACTGAAGTCATCAAAATTATAATTCATCCCAGTTTTTATTGTGAAACTTGGAATCCATTTCCAATCTGTTTCAGCAAGCCTAGCCTCTTCAGAATTCATTGTATATGCTTGTCCATTGTAAAAAATCGTATCCTCTACCATAGATTTTTGTGCACCTACAATATTCCCATTTTCATCAAAAATATACGTTGTGCTAACCGATGTTCCCAAGGCCTCTGTAAAAGTTGTGTCTTCTAAGACCAAATCTTTCTTTTTAAAATAATCTATCCGCTTATATGCAGAATTTGCAGCTGATAAGTTAATAAACGAGCTAATCTTTCCGTCGCTGTATTCTAACTGACTAAATCCTCCTATCCATTTTACATAACCGTCGTTGTAATAACCAACTTTGTCTCCATTATTTTTTACTTGAGTTAACTGCATACCATTAGCATCGTCAATTGCATAATCTCCTCCCAACAAATCATATACCTCTCTATAATGTTCCCCTTTATAATACCTATAATCCAAGCCTCCTGAAATAGTAATACTATCTGAAAATTTATAATTTACAGTTGATAATAAACCGTACCAAAAATGATTATTTATGGAGCTTCTTAAATAAGTTTCGGACTTATTTTCCTGTGAATAAAACTGATCAATATTGTTAGAATTTAAATCATAGGCTTCTTGCAAATTATACTGCCCATTTTCGTCATAATTATTTGTGTTACCGCTAATACCCGTACCACCTCCATTTCCTATAGACAAATAAGAAATATTTGAAATATATAGCTTCTTATTTACTGTCCAAAAGTCTCTTAATGAAAATTGGGGTTTATGGTAGTAGTTTTTTCTAGTGTTTAAAGTTTCTGAATTATTAATAGTATCGCCACTAGAACTTAATGTCCATCTATTCAAGAAACCCCAATGTTTATTGTAATGAATACCTTTGTTTACTATTCTTCCTGTAAAAGAAGAAGTATCACCTAATTCTCTTGCAAAAGTGGTATCGTATGTAGCTATATCACTTTTATATGATCTTTGACCGTGACTTTGGGGAGCTCCCATCACTGAAAAACTTAGTACGTGTTTACCTAATTCTTTTTGAATTTTAGTGTAATAAAAATATCCTTGGCTAGATGTTTCATCAACAAAACCATTTCCTTGCTTGTAAGATCCTGCTAAAGTAAGGCCCCACCCATTTTTTAATTTACCTGTATTATAACCGATTGAAGTCCTTAACTTACCAAATGAACCAACCTCTTGTTTTACTCTACCTCCTCTTTTATTTCCTGTTCCCTTTGTGAGAATATTCATTGTTCCTCCAACTGATGGGATAGCAAGTTTTGAAGCTCCAAGTCCTCGCTGAACTTGAATGTTTGATGTCACAGCATCAAGNCCAAACCAATTGCTCCAGTACACCCAACCATTTTCCATATCATTTACAGGAATTCCATCAATCATAACAGCAACATTTCTTTGATTGAAACCCCTAATNGTTATTCTTGCATCTCCATCTCCTCCACCTGATTGTGTTGCATAAACTCCTGGCGTAGAATTCAAAATCATAGGAATATCTTGAGATGCAAGCTCTTCAGTAATTTTTTTTATTGGTATTGTTGAAAATGCAACAGGTGTTTCTCTTTCTTTTGCTAAATCAGCTGTTACTTGAACTTCATTTAATAAAACCGTTTTAAGCTTAAAGTTAAAATTGCTAGAAGCATTTGAAACAGAAATTCTTTTTGATAGAGGTTGATAACCTACATATGAAATAGTTATATTTCTCTCACCTTCACTAATTTCAAAAGAAAAGTTTCCATCAATATCAGTAACGGTACCTAGTCCTTTTCCATACATTATAGTTGCGCCTATCAGTGGCTCAGATGTTGAGGCATCACTCACATTGCCTCTTACCAAAACTTGAGAAAAAGAAAAGTCAACGCTTAATAAAAAGCTTACAAGAAATAAAAAAAAACTTTTTTTCAAGAGTTTAGATATATTTTAACTATTGAACGACTATTGTATGATCAACAGTATTTCCNCTTTCAAATAAAATTTTCAAAATATAATTACCNGGCTTTAATTCATTAGATCGTACCAAGAAATTTTTAGAGTTTATAGGATTTACTANAAACTNTTTGCCTTCTATACTGTATAATTTAATCGTTTTAATATTTTCAAATGTGCTAATACTTATATTATCTCCAGNATTGGCTGGATTTGGGTAAACAACATANCTTGAATTACTTGAGTTTTGAATATTTGTAGAGGTAATGCAATCACAATTGTGAGAACCTAGTCCGGAATAAGTAGCATCAGGTAAAGAATCCCATTCTAAAGTTGGGTTGAATACTATGGGATTCATAGTCACTCCTTTTTTAACTGAAGNTTTTCTCACNAGTGTTTGTCTTTTAGTCCACCATGTCCCTCCATTAGCATCNGTGTATCCAGCAGNTGCATCATCTGTCCATGCTNATCCAGGNTCTTCTCCTACTTTTCCTATGATGTCGAGTATGCCACCATCTTTTTCTAAGGTTATTGCATCATCCCCATTAAAATAAAATGGAGTTGGATAAATACCACTACAAGTTAAATCACATGCACTAAAAAAAACTGGATCAACAGGTAAAGACCAATATGTTTGGACCCAAACAGAATCTGTTTGACCGTTTCCAATAGTTATAGTTTGTCCAGGGGCAATTGAGCCTGAGAGTGTCCATGTGTCAGGGCTTGAACTAGCGCCATTTCCATATCTATTTACTGTATACGCACTTAAATCAAAAGTACTAGTTGATGGATTATAAATTTCAACTCCATTGTTGTTGCCAGGACCTTCAACATACTCGGAGAAAAAAAGATCCGTACAATCTTGTGCAAACAAAGAAGATATAAAGAAAATATTTAAAACTAAATGTAAAATTTTTTTCATAGTGTTATTTTTAAATTACGGCTAATTTACAAAAACATTAAAAGTATTAAAGTAGATTATATTACAAAAAAGTTAACTTAGCAAATACATAAGATTTTTGTTAATAAAACATACTAATAATGAGAATAAAAAATCTGACTGAATATAATAAGGAAAAAGAAAAGTTTAAAATTAGTCCAGAAAAATTTTGGGCTGAAAAAGCGGATACCTTTACATGGCATAAAAAGTGGGACGAAATTTTAAACTGGGATTTTCACAAGGCTAATATTAATTGGTTCTCTGGTGGTAAATTAAACATTACCGAAAACTGCCTAGACAGACATTTATCTTCAATTGGGGATCAAACAGCTATCAAATGGATAGCAAATGATCCAAATGAAAAAAATATAGATATAACATATATAGAGCTACATCAGAAAGTATGTCAGTTTAGTAATGTCTTAAAAAGTAAAGGTATTAAAAAAGGAGATCGTATTTGTCTATACATGCCTATGGTGCCTGAACTTGCCGTTGCTGTTTTGGCTTGTGCTAGAATTGGAGCAATTCATTCAGTGGTTTTCGCTGGCTTCTCAGCAAAGTCACTTTCTGATAGAATTAATGATGCAAGTTGTAAGGCACTAATTACTGCAGATGGCGGATTTAGAGGCAGTAAAATTACACCACTAAAAGAAATTGCTAACGAGGCTCTTGCAAACTCTCCGTCAATTGATTTTTGTATTGTTTTAAAAAGAACTAATTCAAAAATTGAAATGGTTAAAAACCGTGATTTTTGGTGGGATGAAGAAATAAAAAAATCATCGACTAATTGTCCAGCTGAAAGTATGGATGCTGAAGACAAACTCTTTATTTTATATACCTCTGGATCAACCGGTAAACCAAAGGGGATTGTTCATTCAACTGCTGGATACATGATTTATGCCCAATATTCATTTGAAAATGTTTTTCAATATAATGAAGGAGATATTTATTGGTGCACTGCTGATATTGGCTGGATAACAGGGCACTCATACATTATTTATGGCCCACTTCTTTCTGGAGCTACAACAGTCATGTTTGAAGGAGTTCCAACATATCCTGACGCTGGTAGGTTTTGGGAGATTGTCGAAAAAAATAATATAAATATATTCTATACTGCCCCAACCGCTATTCGCTCATTAGAAGCTATGGGGAATGATTATGTTAGAAAATATAATCTAAACTCATTAAAAGTTCTTGGAACTGTTGGAGAGCCAATTAATGAAGATGCTTGGAACTGGTATTTTAAAGAAATTGGAGGAAATACAGCTCCAATCGTTGATACTTGGTGGCAAACTGAAACAGGCGGTATAATGATATCTAATCTTGCAGGAATTAATAAAGCCAAAGCTACATTTGCTACACTACCTCTTCCGGGCATTGAGGCCTGTGTTGTTGATGAAAATGGAGAAGAAATGAAAAAAAATAATATTGAAGGCAAACTATGTATTAAATTTCCTTGGCCTTCGATTGCTCGAACCATATATGGTGATCACCAAAGATTTATAAATACTTATTTTTCAGCTTTTCCAGGAAAATATTTTAGTGGAGACGGATGTTATAAGAATAAAGATGGGCTTTTTAGAATTACCGGAAGGGTTGATGATGTTTTAATAGTTTCTGGTCATAATTTAGGTACTGCAGAAATTGAAAGTGCAATAGATGAGCATGAAAATGTTTGCGAAAGTGCGATTGTAGGATATCCACATCAAATAAAGGGTAACGGAGTTTTTGCTTATGTTATTTGTCATCATAAACCAAAGGATGAAAAAACAATAAATACTGAGATTAATAATTTAATCACAAGACATGTAGGGCCAATTGCTAAGGTTGATAAATTTTTATATGTTGAGGGATTGCCTAAAACAAGGTCAGGTAAAATTATGAGAAGAATACTGAGAAAAATTGCAAGCAAAGAATATAGTAATTTAGGTGATACTAGTACCTTATTAGATCCTAATGTTGTTGAAAATATAATTCTAGAATCTAAGAAATAATTAAATTTGCACCCCATCATTTTAAAAAATGAAAAAACTAATTATCATACCGACCTATAATGAAAAAGAAAATATTGAAAATATTATTCGCAAAGTTTTTTCATTAGAAACTCAATTTAATATTTTAATAATTGATGATGGCTCACCAGATAATACAGCTCAAATTGTAAAAAATTTGCAAAATGAATTCTCAAATAAGTTATTTATTGAAGAAAGAACTGGCAAATTGGGCCTTGGAACAGCATATATACATGGCTTTAAGTGGGCACTAAAAAATAATTATGATTTTATTTTTGAAATGGATGCTGACTTTTCTCATGACCCTGAAGACTTACCGAGACTACTTCACGCGTGTACAAATGGAGGGGGTGATTTGGCCATTGGATCAAGATATGTGAAAGGAGTCAATATTGTTAACTGGCCAATGAGCCGATTACTCATGTCATACTTTGCATCTAAATACGTAAAAACTATTACCGGTATGCCAATAAATGACTCTACTGCGGGCTTTAAATGCTACTCTAGAAAAGTTCTTGAAAAAATAAATTTAGACAGCATTGAATTTGTTGGATACGCATTCCAAATTGAGATGAAATTCAAGTCCTGGAAATATGGATTTAAAATTAAAGAAGTTCCTGTTATTTTTACTGACAGACAAGAGGGAAGCTCTAAAATGAGTGGTGGCATTTTCTATGAAGCATTATTTGGTGTTATAAAAATGAAAATTAAAAGCTTTTTTAAAGATTGGAGTTAGATGAGAATTCTAATTAAAAACGCACAAATAGTAAATGAAGGCCAGGTATATAAATCGGACGTTTTAATTGAAAATAAATACATAAAGAAAATAAATAAGTCAATAAATGAAATTGCTGATAGAACTATTAATGCAGAAGGACTACATTTATTACCAGGTATAATAGATGATCAAGTTCATTTTAGAGAGCCGGGGTTAACTCACAAAGCAGATATTTATACTGAAAGCAAAGCAGCTGTAGCTGGTGGCATTACCTCATTTATGGAAATGCCAAACACTAAACCACAAACATTAACACAAGAACTTTTAAAGAAAAAATTTGAAATCGG
>PBAG01000033.1 GCA_002715885.1 Flavobacteriales bacterium
TGATAATTTAAATTTATTTTATGTTTTGTATTTAGGTTGTTTTTGTAAATCAACTCAAAATCAAATAAAAATTCATTTGAAGAATAATTATTTTCTTCATTTTCAAAATAAATTAACTGATTCCTGTCTGTTTTGTAATATGTTTTTTTTCTTCGAAAGAATTCAANATGAGTATTTAAGCCTATTTTTTTACTNTTTCTTAAATAAGGAGTCTCNAANCTNAGCATGTAATGCTCTTTAAACCCTTTTCTAAATTTAATCATCAATAANTCATTTAATCCTCGAAAATTCTCAATGTTGAGAAAGACTCCATAATTTAAACGTGACAAATCTTTATAGTTACTTGCTTCAAAATCTTGCCACCACACATTAAAGTTTCTCTCCGAAATTTCAAAAATTGGATAAGGCCAAACATACCATCTTTCTACAACTTCAATNAAAAATTTAATGTTTTCATCTGTAATTTCGTATTCGATTGTAATAAAATTAAATAAATTTAGGTTGGTTAGATTGTAGCGGCTTGATTGAATTTTTGAATCAATTTCATCAATTGTAATAAGATCATTTTTTTTAAATGATAATTCTCTAAAAATAACAGTTGCCTTGGTGATTTTATTACCTNTAANATTTATTTCGGTAATTAAATAGCTTTCATTTTTATCTAAAATGTGAGTATTTTTCGAATATGCTATGCTATTAGCAAAAAAAATAAAAAGTAAAATTATTTTATAAAAATGCTGCATTTACTGAAGTCATTATTGTAGCAAACATAGTATTTTTACAACTCTTAAATCAANANNATTCATGACTAATTTAAGCGTCAATATAAATAAAATTGCAACTCTTAGAAATGCTAGAGGAGGTGATATGCCAAATGTTNTTCAAGCTGCAATAGATTGTCAAAGATTTGGGGCCGATGGAATTACAATACATCCACGCCCTGACCAAAGACATATCACANAGAAAGATGCTTATGACATTAAGCATACAATAAAAACAGANTACAATATTGAGGGCTATCCATCAGATAATTTCATTAAAATGGTTTTGGATATAAANCCAGATCAAGTCACCTTAGTCCCAGATGCTATTGATGTAATAACATCCGATAACGGCTGGGATACTGTTAAAAATAAATCTTTTTTGTCAGAGGTAATATCTGAGTTAAAGTCAAAAAAAATACGAACTTCTGTTTTTGTTAATCCTGAAGATGAAATGATTGAAGCAGCAAAAGCATGTGGCGCTGATAGGATTGAATTATACACAGAATCTTATGCAGTTCTATTCTTAAAAGATAAAATTAAAGCGATCAAACCATATAAAAAAGCAGCCAGTATAGCAGAACAATGTGGATTAGAAGTAAATGCTGGACATGACCTAAATTTAGAAAATCTTCAATTTTTTTCTAATGAAATACCAAACCTTTGTGAAGTATCAATAGGCCATGCATTAATTTCGGATGCATTATATCTTGGTTTAGAAAATACGATTCAAATGTATAAAAGATTATTATGATTTTTTCTAGAGAATATGGGCATGGGGAACCTCTTATTATTATTCATGGTTTATTTGGAATGAGCGATAATTGGAATTCTCTTGCAAAACAATTTGCAAAAGAGTTTAATGTACATGTTGTTGATTTAAGAAATCATGGTAGATCTTTTCATAGTGATGATTTTTCATATAACTATATGTCGGAGGATGTTGAAAATTATATAGATGTTAAAGGATTACATAAACCAATAATTATAGGACATTCTCTTGGGGGGAAAGTTGCAATGAATCTTTGTACTAGATTCGCGGAGCTTATAAACAAGCTAATTGTAGTTGATATTGCTCCAAGATACTACAGCGTTGATTTTCACAAAAATATTTTAGACATCTTATCAAATATTTCTATCAGAGAAATTTCAAGTAGAAATGAAATTGATGAGAAGCTATCAAATGATATTAAAGAATTTAGTATCCGACAATTCTTAATGAAAAATTTATACAGGAACACTGACAAAGAATTTTGTTGGAGATTTAATATTCATGTTTTAAGAAATAAATTAGACAATATATCAAATGCAGAATTTATAGAAAATGAAATACATACGCCTACTTTATTTATTAGAGGCAAAAAATCCAATTATATAAATAAGGCAGATGAAGAATTAATACAGAAATTTTTTATCAATTCTAAAATTGTTACTGTTGAAAATGCAGGTCATTGGGTTCACGCAGAACAACCGAATTTGTTTTTTGAAAGCGTTATGAAATTTATAAATTAAGAATAAGATTTTCTGAAGCTATATTNAAATTCTTTTTTACGACATCAATTGACTCAAAACTGTTTGGCTTTAGAAGTGGATTCGTATGATTTAAATGTGTNAAAAAAATCTTNTTTNTGTCTTTTTTTTCTAATGATTTAAATCGATTTATGCTTTCTACTACAAAAGGGTGAGGAATTTGACTCATATCTCGTTCAAGTTCATTTTCGTCATAAAATGTTCCATCTATTAATGCATAATCAACTTCCGTTATTATTTGATTAATATCCCAATTCCAATCTTCCCATTTGTCAATATCTGGAACGTATATCAATTTTTTATTGTTAGATTCTATTATGAAACATACAGTTTCAGAGTAATCGTCTCTATGAGGAACTAGCAGTGGAGTAATGCTTATATTATTGTTTAACTTAATTTTTGCATTGTTTTCTAGCTGTATGGCTAAGATATTTTCATTTTGAATAAGCTGGTCCCAAGGGCCGTTATTTTGTAAAAAATTTAGCATTCTAGGCATTGCATATATATCAATTTTTTTAACGTCCATTACTTCTTGGCCTAGTTGAGCTAAACCTAAATAATGACCAATGTGAGCGTGAGTAAGCAGAATGCCGTCTAAATTATTTATATCTGTTTTCTTTTGAAGGTTAAAGAATTGATGTTTGAAATCAGGACTTGAATCAACAATCCATTGTTGTTTATTAATTGGATCAACTATCGCAATCGAGCTAACAAATTTTGAATATTTTAGGTTTTCAAAGGCATCTTTACAGCAATTTTTTTGGCAATTAGCGTGTGGAACCCCCCCATCTTGGGTGGTGCCAAGTACAAAAATGTATGGATTAGTCATTTTGATTTAAATTAATTTTTCAAAACAATAGTACTCGTTCTTATTTGGTTTGAGATAAATTTCGCCTTTTTTTGTATAGCCTAAATTNAAATAAAAATTGATGGCAATTGGATTAGTATTATAAGTGTCAAGTCTGATTGAATTTAGTTTCTTTTGTTTTACTAGTAATTCTGCAAAATTCATTAATTCTTTTCCAATTCCTTTTTTCCAATACTCTTTCCTTACAGCAAGCCTATGTACTACCAAAAATTTGTTTTCAGTGTCTTTCCAATTAATATCTAAATATGTTTTGTCTTGAATCTTATCGATATTAATTCCACCAATTATTTTTTCATCAATAGTTAGAATGTAGAATGTTTCATTTTTTAAATCTTCAAGTATAACTTCTTTATTAGGGTATGAGCTGTCCCATTGATCAATGTTTGCAGCAATCATGCCTTTGACGCATGANGAGTACATGTCCATAATTTCATNAATCTCAAACACCCTTCCTTTTCTAATTTTCATTGTATTAATAGATTACAACCCCTTANATCAGCATTTGTTATTCTACCACTTAATTTAAATCTGTTTTCATTTACCAAAAANCCAATATCGTCAGTTGCAATAAAGGAACATGAATGTATATTAGCTAAATCAATCACATTTATAGCTCCTGTTTCATTATTTTTTTTCATAAAAAAAGGGTCATAAATATCTCTTATCAATATTTTCATCCACTTTGGAGTTTCAAAAACACCATTTTTTTTTGAATAGGCTTGNGATAATAATTCTGTCATTCCATATTCTGAGTGAATGTGTTTGATGTTAAAACTTGAAGACAAAATATTATGTACTTCTTCTTTTAATAACTCTTTTCGATTTCCTTTCATTCCTCCGGTTTCAATTATAGTTGTATTTTTTAATTCTGTTGGATATTTTGAAGCAAAATCCAATAATGCATATGTCACCCCAATAATAATTGTTTGTTTTTTTTCTTCTTCATTTTGTAAAATGCATTTTCTTAATTTATCAAAATTTTTTTCGTAAAATCCACTTCGGTGATTTTTACTTTTTTTGATTAATTTATTTACCATATATATTAGTGAAGAATCGCCATTTTCTAAGTAGGAAGGTAATAGTCCAATAATGCATTTTTTTTCAAGATCACCATAATTGGCTATAAAATTTTTTAAAAAGCTTTTTTCATATAAATCAATACTTGAAACATAATGACTACTTCTTTTTCCTTCTGTTCCACTACTTTTAAAAATGATTTCTGTTTCTAGATTGTTTGAAATTATTTTTTCGGACTTAAAAAAACTAATTGGTAAAAATGGGATTTCTTGTACTGATTTTGGCTGTTTGCCTTTTAAAACNAAAGAACAATACTTTTTATATATATTATTATTTTGTATTTGATATTCAAAAATTTTTAAGGCGACATTTTCAAACTCGTGGTTATTTTTTATTTTAAAAATTATATTTGGATCTATCGGGTTCATTTATTTTTCAAAAATTTTAAATAATTTTTCCCAATTTAATTTATCACTTTTTTCTATTGAATGCTCAAAATTATTAGACTGTTTAATTGCGAGATCAAGGCTAAAGGTCTTTTGTTTTTGATATTTAAAAATATTATTTTTTGATAAATAATTAGCTAAATATTCTTGTTCTGTTTGTCCTGGAGTTGGAACCAAAATAGCATTTTTATTTAGCTTGTGTAAATCCATTATTGTTGAATAGCCTGATCTGCAAATAACTAATTCTGATTGTAAAATAACCTCATTTATTTCATTTGATTTTAGATGTGAGACAATTGTTAGGTTTTTAATCTTGGTTTTGTTTTTAATTTCAGGTTTTCCTTGAACGACTATTGATTTTTTTTCTGATTTTTTNAATTCTTTTATCAATATTTTTTCAAATATCGATCTTTGCGGCTCAGGACCAGAAACAATTGCTATTATATCAAATTTTTTTTGTAAGTTTTTTTTNAGNAGTCGACTCTGAGGGCCAATATATTTTACGTGTTTAACAATTTTTTTTGGATGAGATAATTGACCGGCTAGGCCATTGTTTTCATAATCTAAAACCCAACACTCATTAAACTTATTAATAAAGAAATAATTTATTTTCTGAATAAAGCCTTTAAAAAAGCGACTTTGTATTTCTAGTTGATGTGTTATAAATATGGAAGTTATTTTTTCTGAGTAAAAACCAAATCTGCTGTCTGAAATTACTGCATCAATATTAAAATCATTAATTATTTTTTCTAATTCCTTTTTTTCATTTTTTATTTTAAAAAAAAGTTTTGGGGTTTGCATTAATATTGAAATCCATAGCGGAAATAAATTATTGTATTTAATTTCATAGTCAGATGTTTTTATGAAATCATTTTTTGGAAATTCCTCAACTAGTAATTGTAATGATCTTCCTGAACTTGCAATGATAACATTAAAATCATTTTCTATTAATTGATTAATAATAGGAATACATCTTGTTGCATGCCCGATTCCCCAATTAAGCGGCGCTACCAATATATTTTTTTTTGCTTTCATAATATTATAATGGTAAAAACACTGTTATTTTTGCATTAAAACTTTTTCACTTGTCCAAAAATAAACTAAAAAAATTTGCTGAATTAGAAAGCTTTAAGCATGTTATCCAGCCCACTTTTGATGAGCTTGACGCTAACTTTTATTTAAAAGGAAAGTGGCGATCTGATTTTTTTAAAAATTCATTTCCAATTACTTTAGAGCTTGGGTGTGGAAAAGGAGAGTACACCACTGAACTAGCTAAAGAATTCCCACAAAAAAATTTTATCGGGATAGATATTAAAGGGTCAAGAATGTGGACCGGAGCAAAATATGCTAATGAAAATAATCTAAAAAATGTAGCTTTTTTAAGAACAAGAGTAGATATGATTTGTAAATGTTTTGAAAAAAACGAAGTTGATGAAATATGGATAACATTTCCAGATCCACAAATTAAAAGAAAGAGAGTTAGAAAAAGATTAACTCATCCAATTTTTTTAAAAAAATATAGCCATATTTTAAAGCCCAAATCAAAGATTCACTTAAAGACAGATAGTCAATTTTTTTATGGATTTACTCTTGGAGTTATTGCTTCAGAGGGTCACATGCTTGATGATGCCACAAGTGATTTATATAATTCGCTAGTCAAAAGAGAACATCTTCATATAAAAACATTTTATGAAAAAATGTTTTTAAAAGATGGCAAACCTATAACATATTTATGCTTTAGACTTAATTGTCAAGATTAAGCTATATTTGTTAAAACAACACAAATTGGAACTAAATAAGAAAAATATTGAAGAATTGTTCGAGCAAACAACTCTAAATGAAAGTAATGAAAAGTTATTGCAAAACGATTCTTTATTAAATGTTCAGATTTTTGGTAATGAAGTAATTTTAGATTTTGAAATCTCTAATCCAACACTTCAATATAAAAAAAAGATCGAGGGCTTATCTACTCAGCTTTTACAAAAAAAGTTTGGAGAAGAACTTAAGGTCAAGACTAACTTTTCAATTAAAAAAGTTGAGAAAGAAGTTAAAATACAAGGAAATCCAATTCCGGGCGTAAAAAATATAATTGCAGTTTCTTCTGGCAAAGGAGGTGTTGGTAAATCAACAATTTCAGCAAATCTTTCTGTTGCTTTAGCAAAGTTGGATTATAAAGTTGGTTTGATAGATGCTGATATATATGGTCCGTCAATGCCTATAATGTTCGATTTGGTTGGAGAATCGCCTAAGGCTATTGATGTTGAAGGCAAGAAAAAAATGCAGCCATTAGAAAACTATGATGTAAAAATGGTTTCTATGGGATTTTTCACCGAACTAAACCAGGCAATTGTGTGGAGAGGCCCAATGGCTTCAAAAGCACTAAATCAGCTAATATGGGATTCACATTGGGGAGAGTTAGATTATTTAATTATAGATCTTCCGCCAGGTACCGGTGACATTCATTTATCCTTAGTTCAGGCAATCCCATTAACCGGTGCAATTGTGGTAAGTACACCTCAAGATATTGCATTAGCAGATGCAAGAAAGGGTGTAAACATGTTTAAAATGGATAGTATCGATGTACCAGTAGTTGGAATTGTAGAAAACATGTCTTATTTTATTCCTGAGGATTTGCCAAATAAAAAATATTTTATTTTTGGAAAAAATGGAGCCAAAAATTTAGCAGAACAATTAGAAATTAATTTATTAGCCCAAATTCCAATTGTTCAGTCTGTAAGAGAGGCTTCGGATGCTGGACGTCCAGCTGCATTGCAAAATGATACTCCTATATCAAATTCATTTATTAATTTTGCAAAAGAAGTTGTAAAAGCCGTTGAAGCCAGAAATGAAAATTTACCTTCAACTGAAGCTGTAAAAATAACCAATATGAAAGGTTGCTCATAAGTAATGATAACGAATAAAAAAATTATAAATAAAGTAGAAGCCGCTTTAGACGAGATAAGGCCCTATTTGAGAACTGACGGTGGTGACATATCACTAATAGAAATCACTGATGACTACACTGTTAAAGTCAAACTCATGGGTGCATGTGAAACATGTCACGTGAGTATGATGACTTTAAAAAATGGTGTTGAAGTTGCAGTTAAAAACGCCGTTCCAAAGGTCAAAAAAGTAGTCGAAATAGGTTCCCTAAACTAATTACTCTGCTCAATTTCAAATCATTACAAAATCACGCCCAATTCCTTATTTAGAATCAGTATAAATTACAAAATATACTCAGTTTTCTGCTAGGTCTATTAAATAAAATAATTTAAATTTGTCATACGAATTTGGTGAACGATTTATGACGAAATCAATGTATAGCAAAATAACGTTTTTACTTGCTATTTTTCTTTCTTTCCAAACCATCGTCTTCTCACAAGAAGCAGTAGATTCTCTTGCTGTTCAAAAAGGTGAACAAATTTACAAAGCAAATTGTACTTCATGCCACATGATGACTGACAAAGTCTTGATTGGCCCAGGATTGAAAGGAGTCACTGACAGAAGGTCAAAAGAATGGCTAAAAAAATGGATTAATAGTTCATCAGATTTTATTGCATCAGGAGATGCAGACGCCATAGCGCTTTATGAAGAGTATAATAAGGTTGCCATGCCATCATACTATTTTGAAGATGCAGATTTCGAAGCGCTCTTTGCATATTTAAAAAACCCACCAATTGTAGAAGAAGTTATTGCAACNGATCTTGTTGTATCCGAAGATGAAGGAGTAAAGACATCAACTATTTTGATGGTTATTGCTCTTTTCCTATTGACACTTGTTTATCTTTTAACATCTCTGAAAAACAAATTAAAAGAAAGTATTGGTCAAGAAACTGAAACTATTCCTGAAACATTAATTAATCAATTCAATTTATTTATTGCTCAAAACAGGAATGTTGTTTTCGTATCGCTAGCTACTTTGATAGTTGTTCTCAAGTTTTCATACGACACAATGCTAGGTGTTGCAGTTTATACTAATTACATGCCAGAACAGCCAATTGCATTTTCTCACAAAGTTCATGCTGGTGAAAATGGAGTGGACTGTAACTATTGTCATTCTTCTGCAAGAAAAAGTAAACATTCTGGAATACCTTCAGCCAACGTGTGTATGAATTGTCACACTTATATAAATGAAGGTAAAATTACTGGAACAGAAGAAATAGCCAAAATATATGATGCTGTTGGATTTGATCCNGACTCAAAAACATATATAGAAGGNTATGAGCAAAAACCGATTAAATGGGTAAGGATTCACAACCTTCCTGATCTTTCATATTTTAATCACTCTCAGCATGTAGTAGCTGGTAAAGTAGAGTGTCAGACCTGTCATGGTCCTGTAGAAGAAATGGAGGTTTTATATCAGCACGCATCATTAACAATGGGTTGGTGTATAGATTGTCACAGAGAAACAGAAGTTGCAATGGAAGGTAATGAGTATTATACTGAACTTCACGATCAGCTGAAAGAAAAATACAAAGGAGAAAAGATAACGGTAGATAAGATTGGCGGTATTGAATGTGGGAAATGTCATTATTAAAATTTAAAAATGAGTAATACAACTAAAAAATATTGGAAAGGTTTAGCTCAGCTAAATGATGATCCTATAGTTGATAAACTAGCTCAAAATGAGTTTGTTGAAGAATTACCAGTAGATAAATTTTTAGGTAATGAACAAAACCTATCATCAACAAATAATAGCAGAAGAGATTTTCTTAAGTTTCTAGGATTCAGTACTGCAGCTGCAACATTGGCGGCATGCGAAACTCCCGTTGTGAAGTCAATACCATATTTAGTTAAGCCTGATGAGATAATTCCTGGTGTAGCAAATTATTATGCATCTACTTATTATGATGGTAGAGACTATGCAAGTATTTTAGTAAAAACAAGAGAGGGAAGGCCGATTAAGATTGAAAATAATGGTACTTGCTCTAACTCAAGAGTACAAGCCTCAGTATTATCTTTATATGATTCTGCCAGATTAAAAAATCCTTTAAAAAATCAACAAGAATCCAACTGGAGTACAATTGATTCTGAAATTAAAGAAAAATTATCCAATACAAGTGGAAAAATTGCTTTGTTAACTTCCTCAATTCTAAGCCCATCTACTTTGAAAATTATTGAAGAGTTTACAGCCAAATACAAGAATGTTCAGCACGTTATGATTGATTCAACTCCATATGATGCAATTCTGGATGCTAATTTAGATTCTTTTGGTAACAGGTTATCCCCTGATTATAGTTTCGATAAAGCTAACGTAATAGTTTCATTTGGGGCCGATTTTCTCGCCAATTGGATGGCTAATGACTATGCAACGGATTATGTAAATGGAAGGAATCCAAAGACAGGAAGAATGTCTAAGCATTATCAAATTGAGTCTAATATGTCTCTATCAGGTGCAAACGCAGATAAGAGAATTCAAATTAAACCATCAGAACAAGGTTATTTAATTTCTAGTCTTAATGATGCAATAAATGGAAAACAGTTTGACGACAGACTAAAAAACATTGTAAAGGCATTAAAGTCAAATAAATCTAAATCTATTGTTGTCTCTAACAGCAATGATAAAAATGTTCAACTTTTGGTTAATGCTATTAATCATAAATTAGGCAATTACAACAACACAATCCACCCAAGTAAACCATCATATCTCAAGCAAGGTAATACAAAAGAATTAAATACCCTTATAAGAGATATGAAATCAGGATCNGTTGGAGCAATAATAACATATCAAGTAAATCCTTCTTACAATTTAGTTAATGCAGATGAGTTTAATGATGGATTAAAAAATGTAGACTTAAAAATTTCTACTTCTCTATATAATGATGAAACAGCTGTNTTGATGGATTACGTTTGTCCAGACCATCATAATCTTGAAAGTTGGGGAGACGCCCATCCAAAACAAGGTGTTTATTCCTTAATGCAACCAACAATTGCTCCACTATTCAATTCAAGACAGTTTCAAGAAAGTTTATTGTCTTGGATAGGTAAGTCAGATTATCAAGCCTATTTAAAAAACTTTTGGTCTTCAAAGGGAATTGATTGGAACAAATCACTGCATGACGGTTATTTCAATTATGGAGATCAAAAAATAAAGACTAAAAGATNTGTAGACAAATCAAAAAAGATTGCCAGAATTGAAAATAATTCAATAGAACTTGAATTATATGAGAGCATAGCTATAGGAGATGGTAAACTTGCAAATAATCCATGGCTACAAGAACTTCCGGATCCTCTCACAAGAGCTTGTTGGGATAATTACTTGACAATCTCTGCATCTACTGCTGAAAAATTAGGGTTATCAAATTGGTTTGTGGCAAACGGTGCAATGAACGGTAGTTTAGTTGATATTACGGGGGGTGGTAAAACTTTAAAAAATGTACCAGTACTGATAAATCCTGGACAAGCTCAGTCCACAGTTGGTATGGCTGTTGGATATGGAAGAACAAGAGCTGGTAAAGCAGGAAACGGAGTAGGGTTTAATGCTTATCCTTTCCTAAATGTGAAGGAAGTTGAAATTAAAAAAGTTGAAGGTGAATATGAATTTGCATCAATTCAGCTTCATCACACCATGATGGGAAGGGATATCGTAAAGGAAACCTCTTTAGCTGAATATATTAAGGACCCATCTTCTGGAAACCACAGAGAAAAGTATTATACATACAAAGGTAAATTACCTGCAAATGAAGTTTCGTTATATGAAGCACATGATTTAGAAACAGGTCACTTTTGGAATTTATCAATTGATCTAACTTCTTGTATTGGTTGTGGTGAATGTGTTATTTCTTGTCAAGCTGAAAATAATATTCCAGTTGTAGGAAAGGAAGAAATGAGGAAAAGTAGAGACATGCATTGGATGCGTATTGATCGCTATTATTCTTCAGATATGACTAAAGAACTTTCAAAAGAAGAAAAAATTTCTCCTATTACCATGTATAGTGAAATGGAGGTTCCTTCAGAAAATCCGGAAGTTGTATTTCAGCCTGTGATGTGTATGCATTGTAATCATGCACCATGCGAAAACGTATGCCCGGTTGCAGCAACTACCCACAGTAATGAAGGGTTGAATCAAATGACATATAACAGATGTATTGGAACTAGATATTGTGCAAACAACTGCCCATATAAAGTAAGGAGATTTAACTGGTTTCAATATTCTGGAAATGAAAAGTTTGATTTTCATATGAACGATGATTTAGGTAAAATGGTTTTAAATCCTGATGTTGTGGTTAGAAGTAGAGGAGTAATTGAAAAATGTAGTATGTGCATACAAAAAATTCAGGAACTTAAATTAACTGCAAAGCGAGAAGGAAGACCAATTAAAGATGAAGAAGCCCAAACTGTTTGTGCATCTTCTTGTTCTACAAATGCAATTATTTTTGGAGACTCAAATAATAAAGAAAGTGAAGTATGGAAGTTAAGAAATGATGAAAGAGCCTATGACTTATTAGATCATTTAAATGTTAGACCTTCTGTTTTTTATCAAACAAAAATTAGAAATAAAGAGTAATGCATCAAGAATCAGAAATAAGAGATCCACTAATACTTGGTAAAAAAACATACCATGACATTACTAGAGAAATTGCATTGCCTGTAGAGGGAAAAGCTAATAAGTATTGGTGGATATTATTTGGACTATCAGTTATTTTATTTCTCTGGGGTATTGGCTGTATAGCATATACTATTGGTACTGGAATTGGTGTTTGGGGATTGAATAAAACAATAAACTGGGCTTGGGATATTACAAACTTTGTTTGGTGGATTGGTATTGGTCATGCGGGTACTCTAATATCAGCGGTGTTATTACTNTTTAGACAAAAATGGAGAATGGCTATTAACAGATCAGCTGAAGCAATGACTATATTTGGAGTTGTTCAAGCAGGTTTATTTCCATTAATACACATGGGAAGACCATGGCTTGCTTATTGGGTTTTTCCTATTCCAAATACATTTGGTTCATTGTGGCAAAACTTTAATTCTCCTCTTCTTTGGGACGTATTTGCAATTTCAACTTATTTGACTGTATCAACAGTTTTCTGGTACATAGGTTTAATTCCAGATTTTGCAATGATAAGAGATAGAATGAGTGAAAAAATTAGTCCAATGAAAAAACAATTGTACTCACTTTTAGCTTTTGGTTGGAGTGGAAGAGCAAAACATTGGCAAAGATTTGAGGAGGTTTCTTTAGTTTTAGCTGGATTGGCGACACCACTAGTATTTTCTGTTCACTCAATTGTTAGTATGGATTTTGCAACTTCTGTTATACCGGGATGGCATACCACAATTTTTCCTCCTTATTTTGTATTAGGGGCTCTTTTCTCTGGATTTGCAATGGTTGAAACACTACTTATAATTGTTAGAAAAGTTGTAAAAATGGAGGCATATATTACCGTCAAGCATATTGAATACATGAACATTATTATTTTATTCACAGGTTCAATGGTTGGTACCGCATATATTACTGAGCTGTTCATGGCGTGGTATTCAGGNGTAGAGTTTGAGCAATATGCGTTTTTGAATAGAGCAACAGGTCCTTATTGGTGGGCGTATGCATCTATGATGTCATGTAATGTTATTATTCCGCAATTATATTGGATTAAGAGTATTAGAACTTCATTTATTACTACATTTATTCTTTCCATATTTGTAAACATTGGTATGTGGTTTGAAAGGTTTGTAATTATAGTAACTTCATTACACAGAGACTTTTTACCTTCTGCATGGACTATGTTCTCCCCTTCATTTATTGACATCGGTATATTTTTAGGAACTATTGGCTTTTTCTTTGTTTTATTCCTAATGTATGCCAGAACTTTTCCTGTTGTAGCTCAGGCAGAATTAAAAACAATATTAAAATCATCTGGATCAGAATATAAAACTAGAAGTCATGAGTAAGAAATTGATACATGCTATTTTTGATGATGAGGAAATACTTTTAGCTTCAGTGAAAGAGTTGCGTGCCAATAAAATTGAAATAGAGGAAGTCTATAGCCCTTTTCCAATTCATGGTTTGGATCATGCCCTGGGATTGAAGGAAACTAGAATGGCCATCACAGCTTTTATTTACGGATGTATTGGTCTAACTTTTGGTGGGCTTCTAATTTATTATATTATGATTTCTGGAGTTGGTAAAAGTTGGCCAATGAATATTGGTGGAAAACCAAATTTTACATTTTATCAAAATATGCCTGCTTTTGTACCTATTATGTTCGAATGTACAGTTTTGTTCGCGGGTCATTTAATGTCATTAACATATTTCTACAGAAATAAGCTATACCCTGGAGCCTCTACAAAAAGCCCAGACCCTAGAACAACAGATGATAAATTTCTAATGGAGTTTATTGTAAATGATAATGAAACAATTATAAAAAAAATATTAAAAGCAACTGGAGCTTCCGAGATACATGAAAAAGAGATAAAAGATGAATAGATTAATTTTCATATTATTTGTTGCACTTATATGTTCATGCACAAATCCTGAAGGATATGAGTTCATGCCTAATATGTATAGATCTCCTTCTCTTGAAACATATGGTCAAAATACATATTTCAGTGATAGTTTGAATGCAAGAAAGCCAGTTAAAGGTACAATAGCTAGAAATTATTTATCAACTTTTTATTATGATGGTAGCCTTGAAGGTTATCTTGAAGCAGGTGAAAAAGCANTAAACCCATATGAGGCTAGTGAATCACATTTAGAAGAAGGTAAACAACTTTANTCAATGTTTTGTAAGCATTGCCATGGTGAGTTTGGAGCCGGTGGTGGATCAATAAATCACCCTGTTTATTCTGCAATTCCTCATTACAATGATGGTAAAATGTTAAGAAGACCAAATGTTCCTATGAATCAGTTAACAGCAGGACACATTTTTCATTCTATTACTTATGGATTAAATGCAATGGGACCGCATTCTTCACAGCTAAGTGAGGAAGAAAGATGGAAATTAGTTTTATACGTACAAGAACTACAACAATATGATTCTGAATAAATTAAAATATAATGTATAAAGTCACAAAAAATACTCATTTGGTTTCAATAGTTCTTATATTAATAGGCATTGTTGCTACATCCTATGCATTTATGACAGATACTCACGCAGCATGGACAAGTTTAGTTTTCAACAACTATTTTTTCTTAGGTATTTCAATTTTTGCTGTTTTCTTTGTTGCGCTTCAACATATTGCTGAAGCTGGTTGGTCAACAGTAATCAAAAGAGTGCCTGAGGCAATAATGACGTTTTTACCATTTACCTGCTTTGTGATGATTTTTATTGTTGTTGCAGCAATGTTGCACTGGAATCATATATACCATTGGATGGAAGAGGGAATAATGATTGAAGGATCACCTAACTATGATAAGATAATCGCTGGTAAAGAAGCTTATCTAAATCCAATTTTTTTCTTAGTGAGATCTATAATTTATGTTGTTGTGTGGATATATTGTGCTAAAAGATTACGAGATATTTCTTTACANGGAGACTTGGAAGGTGGAATTGGTGAAAATTCATACAATAAAGGTATAACAGTATCTGCTTGGTTTACAGTCTTCTTTGCTGTCAGTTCTTCTACTGCTTCNTGGGATTGGATAATGTCAATTGATACTCATTGGTTCAGTACTTTATTTGGTTGGTATATATTTTCAGAATGGTCAGCTATTGGTTTTACTACAATTTTGTTGTTTTGTTTATTTTTAAGAAAACAAGGATATTTAGAATATTTAAACGATAGTATTATACATGACTTGGGTAAATGGGTATTTGCATTTTCGATAGTCTGGACCTATATGTGGTTTTCGCAATTCATGTTGATTTGGTATGCTAATATNCCTGAAGAAGTAGCTTACTTTATGGAACGAATTGAGCTTCCAAATTATAACTTTTTATTTTGGTTTAGTGCTGCTATTAATTTTGTTGTTCCAACAATTATGTTAATGAGTAGAGATGCGAAAAGAAACTCAAATCTATTAATCATTGCTTCAATTACTATTTTAATTGGTCATTGGATAAATTCATATTTACTATTTGCCCCTGGAACACTACACGATCATGGTCACCTTGGACTAACTGAAATAGGTATGGGACTTGGTTATTTAGGGTTATTTTTCTTTGTAGTATTTAGAAGTTTAACAACAAGATCGTTAGACATTAAGCACCATCCGTTCTTAGAAGAAAGTAAGCATTTACACACCTAAAATCTTTATTCTTTAGCTTCATATAATTTATAATATGTTTGTTATTTTTGTCTGTGTATGAATGACGAACTAAATCCAGANCCATCNAATTTATCAAATGAAGAAAGAGAATTTGAACAGGTCTTAAGACCCAATGAATTCTCAGATTTTAAAGGTCAGGAAAAAATTGTTGATAATCTTGAAGTTTTTATCAAAGCAGCAAAACAAAGAGAAGAAGCATTAGATCATGTTTTATTGCATGGTCCCCCAGGGCTCGGTAAAACAACGCTTTCATATATAATTGCTAATGAATTAGGTGTTGATATAAAAACAACATCAGGGCCAGTCTTAGACAAACCTGGTGATTTAGCTGGCTTGCTAACTAACTTAGAGGAAAGGGATGTTTTATTCATTGACGAAATTCATCGTTTAAATCCGATAGTGGAGGAATATCTATATTCTGCAATGGAAGATTATCAAATTGATATAATGATTGAATCAGGGCCTAATGCTAGAACTGTTCAAATAAAATTAAATCCTTTTACTTTAATTGGTGCTACAACCCGATCAGGTCTTCTAACATCTCCTTTAAGAGCGAGATTTGGTATAAATTCTAGACTAGAATATTATGGNTCAGATTTACTGTCCGATATAATAAATAGATCTTCATCTATATTAGATGTAAGTATAAGTTCTACAGCTGCTTTAGAAATAGCTGGTAGNTCTCGNGGAACTCCAAGAATTGCCAACTCATTACTTAGAAGGGTCAGAGATTTTGCTCAAATAAAAGGGGATGGTAATATTGATACAGAAATTACTAAATATGCTTTAGATGCTTTAAATGTTGACGAAAATGGTTTAGATGAAATGGATAATAGAATTTTATCAGCAATAATTGANAAATTTAAGGGAGGGCCTGTAGGATTAACTACTATAGCAACAGCTGTAGGAGAGCAGGCAGGTACAATTGAAGAGGTTTATGAGCCATTTTTAATCAAAGAGGGGTACTTAATGCGAACTCCTCGTGGTAGACAGGCAACCGATTTGGCATTTAAGCATTTGGGTAGAGTAAAGCAGACTAATCAGGGTAATTTATTCTAAGATATAGAATCGAAAACCTCTGTAATAATTTGTTTATATTGAGTAAAGGCTGATAATGTCCAAATCTTTAGATTAGATAATTCTTTTTTTGTCAACCACTTTGTAGATTTTCTTAATTCTTTTTTGAAGAGATCAGCATCAAAACTAACTTTCTCTAAAATGGATTTATAAAATTTTAGCATTATTTCTTTTTACATTTAAATAACAACAAATAGATTATTTTATTGTGTTAGTATTTGAAAACTAAAGTTTGTAGCTAATAATAAAGTTTAGACCGGTATTATATTTCCCTTTATTTAATCTATAAGTTTGTCCTGAAGCGTGATTTGCAATTGGAATAATAGAATTAGATAATCTTGTACAAAGGGACATTTTTTCGTTTAGCTTATATGCAATTCCTCCAATTGCTCCAAACTCATAATCACTAAATTCAATTTGATTTTCCAAAATCCCATAAATATCTTTGTAATATCCATCAATTAGTGCTGATATGTGAATTCCAAAATCAAAGTTTATTTTTTCTGAACTTTTTAGAATTAGAATCAAAGGAATTTCAATGTACTCTAAATTAATTTCTGCAATTAGATTTTCTACTTTTGGATTCGAACTTCCTTTTTGTATATACATCATTTCAATTTGTAAAGCTAAAGATTGTGAGATATCTCTATTTACAAATCCTCCTATAATTAAACCTGCTTTATTATAACCTGCAAGATTGTCACCCGAAACTTGTGTGGTGCTTAGCCCGGACAAAATTCCAGCATTAAATTCTTGTGCACTACTATTAAACTGAAAAATAAAAAGTATAATTAAAAAAAATATTTTTTTCATTATCTCAGACTTAGTCCCAAACCAACAGTTGTTACTGGATATTTGCTAAATGTATGATTAGCATGAATAGCAATTACAGCTAAATTTAATCTTATACCAATGTTTGCCCTATACTCTCTGTTATTTTCAAACTTCATCTCAATTGGAAGATCTATTTCTAGTTCATTTAGATTAAAGCTTTCAGAATTACTAATGTTTTCACCTGCAGTGAATGTAGTAGTTGAAAAATTATATCCAACGCTAGTGTATCCAGTGAGCATTAAAATTTTTCTTGAAAAAATGATATTGAAGTTAGTAGCTTGAACATCAATATTTACACTTTGGTCAAGAATAGATAGTTCAGAATTTAGTTGTGTATGTCCCGCTTGTAAAGATAGGCTCATAGGAATTGCATTTCCAATAACTGGAATCCATTGTAGAAGATCATGTTTAAACCCAACTCCCCACATTGAAATTTCCCCATTGCTAAAAAAGCCAAAGTCATATTTGTAATTTGGAATAAGTCTGCCATTTAGTTCTGTTTTTTTGAAAATTCCTAACCCAAAGTTAAAATTTGGTAGAGCTAGTAACGGAATTGGGTTTGATTGATTAGGTAATTTAAATTCATCATCTTTATAGTTTACTATTGCTCCATTACCTTTGCCAATAATAGTAGGACTTGATGAACTTGAAGAAGAAAAGTTACTTATTGAATTAGGATCAAAAGTTTTATTTTCATCTGAGAAGCTTAGTAAACTAATTGTGAATGTAGCATCAAAGCCTAAAAGCCGGTGTGGTTTAGCAGAGTTGTACCAGCCATTATTAGTAATTGCACCCAATCCGTTGCCAAGAGGATTTAAATACTCTTGCAAAAATGCTTGTGCATCATTTATATTATCAATGTTTACCTGTGAGTATGAATTTTTATAAAGAAATGATAAAAGAATTATTAGATAAAATCTTTTTTTTAAAACTATTTTAAAAAAGTGACTTTTCTTCAACTTGTAAAATTTCATAATTAGATATATCATATATATATGCTAAAACATACAAATTACTTAAATCCCAGCCACCAGAGTTCCCATTTCCGAGGGTTAGAGTATTTTCTGAATGTTCGATATTGAAATCCTCTAAATCACTAATTACAATTGTGTAAGCATTTGAAAAACTATCGCCAATATTTATTTCTTCAGATGATAAGTCATCTCCCCATGTAGGAGTTAAAAATGATCTTAAAACATGTTTGTGAGTGTATGTTGGATTATCAATATCTCCGTCCTTTTGCCAATTTGTTATATTATTTTCAGTGATGCAAACTACAAGTTTGTGATTGTTCTGTACATTAGAAACTGCTTCTGAATTAATGATGATGTCGAACTGGTCAGAAGGCATATTGGAATTTTGGATAACTTCTATATCAATTCCAAACTTTACTTCCTTGTCTAGCTCATCAGCTACGATGGATGACCACTGTCCAAAATCTTTTCTATGATCACCACTACTATTATAATCGGATCTATTTATCATTCCTTTTGGAAGCCCATTTTCACTAACTTCAAAAAAAACATCTAACTCTTCACCCCACATAGTTCTAAAGTCATAAATAAATTTATCATCAGGATTAGATACTGGATCTATTGGATAGGATCTGGCAAAAGTTGTTCCAGAGTGAATTGCAAGTCCGATAATTTGCGACCCATAAACTGATTGAATAGCCTCTAATTCACTAGCTGCATCAGGACAATTTTTACACAGATGTCCAGTGAAATCTTCAATTAAAATATTTTTAACATAATTATTAGTTGTTGTATCTATTGGATTTACAGAATCGCTCATATACGGTCCTTCAATAACTTCACAAGAACTAAATATAAAGGCAAAAACTATAATTGGAATAAATTTTCTCATAATTAAAAACTTGATGTTATGCTTAAATTAAGACCGTTTGATGAAGGAACTAACTTGCAAACTCCTCCAACACAAAAGATTCCTTCACGTTTTTTTCCATACCCTATTTCAAATCGAGTTGACCCTTTTAAATAACCGATATTAATATTGGTATAATGTAATCTTTTGCTTTCGTTTTCATTTCCGTAATTGTACATGTCTTGAAATGCAAAGAACCAATTTGGTGATATGGTATATTCAACTAAGCCCATGAGCCAATCGCCTTCCTCATCATTTGTAGCAGTTTCCAATTGCTTTGCAAACAGAGCTTGGGTTTCAAATCTAATAGTATGTCCTTTTTTTATTTTATAGCTTAAGTCTAAAACAGCTATTGTAGAATTTATAGTTCCATACTCTCCAGGAGTTTTACCCTCAAGAAAATCTTTATTATATGTTTGATTTGCAAAAACTGCATTGTAGCTTATTTGTTTATTTATTTTTTTATTAATCTCCAAGTTAATGTCGGAGAAATATAGCTCCTGACTGAAGTCAAATAGTTTAGGAGAAAAGTCAATATTATCGTTCAACATTGAGTTGCCTCCTTCAAGACCATTTATTCTTGAGAAGTTAAAATTAACTTTTGTTCCATATTTTCCACCAAGAGGAGTTCCTTTTTTAAATTTATAAAAAACATCTAATTGGATACCTAACTCACCCATTGCTTGTGTTGCACAAGGATAAATAGCCAATAGAGTATAAGCATGAGGCTTACTTAGGGTTGGAATATAGTTCATTATATAGGCCTTACCAGTTCTTTCTCTTTCGGAGAGAAATAGCATGTTGTCAACTCTATGCATTTCAGCTGTTACTCCAAAACCTCTTTGTGAGTAGGTTATACTACTTGTGAATGCGTTTCCACTTGCATAGTTCATTTCGCTTTCTTGTAAAGAATTGATAGGGTCATTTATTTTATGTGCATATTCACCAAAATAATTCCATCCACCGCTTATTATATTTAATCTACCAGAATATGCTGCTACATTTTGAGGTATTTCAAAGATAGGATTACTTCTTTCTTCATATCTACTTATGAAACTACTTCCAATTATATATTTTGTTTCATTTTCAAAGTTGAAACTTTCGTTAATATCTACTTCTAAATCCGCACCTCTAAATATCCCTTCAGCATATGTAAAATATGTTCGACTTTTACCAACAAAACTTTTTATATTAATTCCTTTTCCCAGTTTGTATTTAAGTCTAATTCCGTCCATTGAATTATCAATTCCCAAACCTTTTTCTTCATAACTCCTAAATATTAGCCCACTACCAAACTGCTCATAAAAGTTACCAGCAGTTATTTCAAGACCATCAATTGTGTAAGTTGCAAATCTATACGGAATTCCATTACCTCTAAATTCACTATCATAATCTAGTAATGCGTTTAAATAGCTTTCATACCTTAATCCAATAGTTAAATTTTTATTTGAATAAAGAAGGTTTAAAAATGCGTTATTTAAAATAACTTCGTCAGCAGCTTGAGCATTAATCGCCTCGTCTTCAACATAGCTTTGAAGGTTGAGGGAGAAATCTCCACTTATTTGGCCAGAATTTTGTGAATATGAAGAAAGTGCAAAAAAAGTTAATAGAAAAATAACAAATCTAATTTTCATATTATTTCGAAACAAGGTTTTGTATTTCTTCAAATAATTTTTCTTCATCCCCATCTATGTACCCTTTATGGTTCCAAACAATCTTACCATTTCCATTTATCAAAAAAGTATGTGGCACAGTAGAGACACCCATTGCTCTTTTTAAATCAGAATTCTGATCTAGATAAATTTCATATTCCCAATCAGAAGAATTAACATACGGAGCTACTTTAGACATTGATCTACTGTCGTCAATTGAGATTGCAATTAATTTTACACCTGTCTCATCTTGCCAATCTTCATACACTTCAGCTATTGCATTTAACTCTTTCTTGCAAGGTTTACACCAAGTAGCCCAAAAGCTCATAACCATGGGGCTTCCTTCATTATCTAAATCTTGTATGTTGAATGTTTTTCCTTTTAGAGTTTTTACTTCAATGTTTGGTAAAGATTTTTCCTGAGCATTTGTATTTGCTATTAAAAATAAGGTAGAAAAAATAATAAGTGCTTTTTTCATTTTTATATGAATTAGTGAAACAAATTTACAAAACTTAAATAATAAAAAACCCTAGCATTGCTAGGGCTTTTTAGTTGTTTAGTGTTACAATAATTATCTAGCAACAGTAACTTTTTTCTTAATTACTGAATCGCTAGTTAAGATGTTTACATAGTATGAGCCATTTGCTAAAGCAGAAATATTCACTTCTGTTTTATTGTCAGAAGCAAAAACAAGTTTACCAAAAACATCATATATCTCTACGCTTTCAAAGTTTCCATCAATGTTTAGTACATTTTGAGCTGGATTTGGATATAATGCAAACTCAGGTGTATTATTTTCCCCAATTGAAACTGAACCACATGGATTCGAAGCATCATCAATACATTCTTGCTCAGTGTTATAATCACCTAGCCCTGCAGTTCCTATGTCAATACATCCTTGTACTGGGTCACATTTCCAAGTTGGACCAACATAACATCCTGTTGTTGGATCGGATTCACACTGAGATTCAGTCATATACTGACCAAGTCCAGGTGTTCCTTCAACGCAACCAAAAGGAGAGCACTCCCAAGCTGGACCAGATGCTGCACCAGTTGAAAAAGCTGTAGGTAATGCAGAGAAATTTTGGAGNTTTATTGGATCACCTTCAAAAATNAGTGTTCCATTTACGTCTTGAACTAAAACAGAACCTACTCCATTTGCACAACACATTCCATCACCATATGAATCATATAAAATAAATTCCACACAAACATTTCCAGGAACTGCAACATTTATTGTTGGAATTGTAGTTGTACTAGCATATGGTCCACCAGATCCATAAACAGTTCCGTCTTCTGCAACTAATTCCCAGGTTGTTTCTGATCCATATCCATCAGTAGTTATGTCTATGCTTATATTACCAGCAGTGATACCTTGTACAACATCACCAGACATTTCTTTGTGACTAAATTTAGAAACAGATGAATTGTTAGTTGTATTTTGATCAACTTGTCCATTAGGGTTTGAAGCTGTCCAGCTAACAGTGTTTCCTGGATTACCAAAATTATCAGGCTGTGGTATAAATGAAACATTAGGAACAGTGACTGTTGTCTGAGCACCCGAAGCTAAATTACCTGTCCAGTTGTATGTGCCAGGTGTACCACCATTAATATCGTATGTTAAATCTAGAGATGTTAATGGTTGATTTCCATAATTTCTGAACGTAATTGATATATCTGCAGTTGTAGCGCACATTACATCTGGAGCTGAAGATGCAGTTACATTAGCATCATAAGCATTCGGGAATATACACACAACCTCTGCTTGGACACCAGTAATAATTTCACCTGGTCCTTCAGCAATGAAAGCAACCACATCCATGTTAGTTGGGTCTAAATCTGGAAAGTAGCCATTAGTTGATTGACCAGTTGATAAATTAGCTGGCATATTCCATGTATGTGTGTTTGGAACAAATGTTCCTGCAGTTGTTACAGAATATTCTATACCTAAAGCACCATCCAT
>PBAG01000034.1 GCA_002715885.1 Flavobacteriales bacterium
TTTCTCTTGAATTTTTATTAATTAATGACCATTCACCAAAATCAAAATTTGAAGACTTATTTGATCTATTTCTTTGCTTTTCCATTTCTGTATCAAATTCTTTTTCATCAAACTCTAGACTATATTCTTTAAGAATTAAGGATGTTAAATCTTTTGGAAAGCCAAACGTATCATACAATTCAAAAACGTTAGCGCCACTGATTTTTTTCTTTTTAGAAATTAAATTATCTAATCTCTTTAATCCAGAATCTAATGTTCTCAAAAAAGAAACTTCTTCTTGTAGGATAACCTTTGTAATTAAATCTTTTTGCGCATTTAGTTCTTTGAAATGATTTCCCATTGTATCTATCAAAGAATCAACAAGCTTGTAAATAAATGGATCTCTTTGACCAAGAAAAGTATACCCATACCTTATTGCCCTACGCAAAATTCTTCTTAGCACATATCCCGCCTTATTATTTGAAGGTAGTTGTCCATCAGCAATAGAAAATGCTACAGCACGGATGTGATCTGAAATTACCCTCATAGCAATATCACATTCTTCTTTGTGGCCATATTCTTTATTGCTAATAGATGAAATATTAGAAATTATTGGCATGAAAATATCAGTGTCATAATTTGATTTGACATTCTGCATAATCATGCATAAGCGTTCTAAACCCATTCCAGTATCAACTTGAAGTGAAGAAAGTTTTTCTAAATCTCCACTTTTCTTTCTATTATATTGTATAAATACTAGATTCCATATTTCAATTAGCTGAGGATGATCGTTATTTACAAGTTCTCTACCATCTATTTTATCGCATTCTTTTTGACTTCTATTATCATAATGAATTTCAGTACAAGGGCCACATGGGCCATAATCTCCCATTTCCCAGAAATTATCCTTTTTGTCTGCGAAGAGAATTCTATTTTTTGGTAAATACTTGCTCCAAAAAGTATATGAATCTTTATCTTCTTTAAGATTTTCAGAAGAACTACCCTCAAAAACAGTTACATATATTCTTGAGGTATCTAACATACATTTTGTTGTTAAAAATTCCCATGCCAGATCAATTGCTTTTTCTTTAGAGTAGTCTCCAAATGACCAATTACCTAGCATTTCAAACATTGTATGGTGATATGTGTCATGCCCAACTTCTTCAAGATCATTATGTTTTCCAGAAACTCGTAAACATTTTTGAGAATTTACTACTCTTAACTCTTTTGGCTTGTCAATACCGAGAAAAATATTTTTAAATTGATTCATACCAGCGTTGGTGAACATAAGTGTTGGGTCATCTTTTATTACAAGAGGTGCTGAATCAATAATCTTGTGATTATTTTGATCAAAAAACTCTAAAAACATTTGTCTAATTTGGTGAGATTTCATGAAAAAGTTGATAAAGCTTTAAGTTAGTTAAGTATTATAAATCAATATTTTATAATAGATTATATAGTGTAATATTACTAAATTTGCGCTAATTTAAATAATATGTCAAAGATAAAATATTATTACGATACCAAAACTCTGAGCTATAAACCAATTGAATCATCAAGAGTTGATAAATTCAAGAATTTCATAGTTTATTTTACATCTAGTGCAATTTTAGCATTTTTTATATTACTCATCTTTTTTCAATACTTTGATAGTCCTAAAGAAAAAAGATTAAANGGNGAGATTAATNATTTATTATCTCAGTATGAGATTATTAATAGTGATTTAAAAAAAATAGAGATAGTTCTTGATGATATTCAAACAAGAGATGATAATATCTATAGAACTATTTTTGAAGCTGACCCAATTCCAACATCTATNAGAAAACAAGGCTTCGGTGGTGTAAATAGATATAAAAAACTTAGTGGTTTTTCAAATTCAGATTTAATTATCAATACGACAAAAAAAGTTGATCAGCTAACCAAACAATTATATCTTCAATCAAAATCATTTGATGAAATTATTGAATTAGCNAAAAACAAATCTAAAATGTTAGCTTCTATACCTGCTATTCAACCTGTTGCNAACAAAGATTTAAAAAGGATGACAAGTGGATATGGATATCGAATCCATCCAATTTACAAAACAAGGAAGATGCATTACGGAATGGATTATTCTGCAAAAGTTGGTACTGAAATTTATGCAACTGGAGATGGAGTTATTTCAAAAGTTAAAAGAAGTAAAAGAGGGTATGGTAATTACGTAAAAATTAACCATGGATTTGGCTATGAAACTTTATATGCCCATATGTCTAGATATATTGTTAAAAAAGGCCAAAAAGTTAAAAGAGGAGAGGTTATTGGTTATGTGGGTAATTCTGGAATATCAACTGCCCCTCATCTTCATTATGAAGTGCGTAAAGACAATAAAAAAATTAATCCGGTTAACTTTTACTTTAATGATCTAACACCTGAAGAATATGAAAAAATGTTAGAACTCGCATCGCAACCTAATCAATCATTTGACTAGAATGAGTTTAATAAGAAAAGAAACAAAGAAACTATTTTATCAAATAGGGGAAGTAGCTTCTGAACTAAATGTAAATGTTTCATTAATTCGATTTTGGGAAAAAGAATTTGATATTATTAAACCCAAAAAAAATAAAAAAGGAAATAGACAATTTTCTCAGAAAGATTTTGACAACCTAAAAATTATTCATTTTCTAGTAAAAGAGAAGGGCTATACTTTAGATGGTGCAAAAAAGAAAATTAAAGAAAATAAAGAAGATAAAACTGATAATCTCAGCATTGTTCGCCATCTAAAAGAAATTCGAAAGTTCTTGGTAGATCTAAAAGAACAGCTATAGCAATGGATGCTCTTGAGAAAGAACAAATCAAAAAAAAATTAGCTAAAGAGATACTTGAAACCAATCAAAAAATCAGCAAGTATAAAGAACTAACTAAGCCAATAGCTCCAGAAAATTCAATTGGAAGAGTAAGCCGAATGGATGCAATTAATAACAAAAGTGTAACTGAAGCTGCTCTTAGAGAAGCGTTGNCAAAGCTTGGAAATCTTAAAAAAATTTTTTCTCAATTAAATAGCTCTAATTTTGGATTATGCATAAAGTGTAAAAAAAGTATTCCTTTTGGTAGATTAATGATAAGGCCTGAGAGCCAATTATGCATTGGTTGTGCGAAATAAAATGATGAAAAAATTACTATTCATTTTAAGATATTTCAATTATTTGATAAAATCAAGAAATGAATATTTAATACATTCTCCATTTGTTTATGACTTGATAACAAATGTAGTCTATAAAAGAACTTCAAATAATACTAATCAAGAAATAGAAAAACTAAGAAAACAGTTAAATAAGAACAATAATTATATTAAAGTAACTGATTATGGCGCTGGCAGCTTAATTAATGCTGAGAAAGAAAGAAAAATTAAGGACATAGCTATAAATTCGGCTAAAAATAAAAAGTATGGTAATCTTATTTACAGAATTGTTAAACATTTTCAGCCAAAGAACATATTAGAACTTGGGACCTCATTTGGCATAAGTACTCTTTATTTATCCTCAGCAAATCCAAATGCAAAAATAAAAACCTTTGAGGGTTGTAATGAATCAGCAAAAATAGCAGCCAAGAATTTTAAGTTGTTAAATGCAAATAATATTGAAATTATAAGAGGTNACTTTAAAGATACTTTTAAGAAAAATATCTCAAGTATTGATAAAATTGATTTTGTTTTTGTAGATGGAAACCATCAACAAAAAGCGACTAAGCAGTACTACGATATTATATCGAATCACTCACATAATAAAACAATTATTATTTTTGATGATATACATTGGTCATCTGGCATGCAGAATGCTTGGAAATATATTACTAATTCAAAAAAAGCGACTTTAACAATAGATCTTTTTTTTATTGGGATAGTTTTTCTAGACCCAAAATTGAGTAAAGAAAATTATATAATTAGATTTTAAAAATGAAAATATATACAAAAAATGGAGATAAAGGGGAAACGCAACTTCTAGGCGGAACCAAAGTTAAAAAACATGATTTAAGACTAAAAAGCTATGGAAGCATTGATGAGTTGAATGCTTACATCGGACACATTTGTGACCATAACATTGATGAGGATACAAATAATTTTACATTAATGATTCAAAATAGACTCTTTGACTTAGGAAGCAATGTAGCATTTGACCAAAAAAACAAAGAAATCAGGCTACAGTCACTAGATCAAAAAGATGTTGATAGTATTGAGAATGAAATTGACAGAATTGAGAAAGTTCTCCCTCCTCTTACAAATTTTATTTTACCTTCTGGACACAAGACAACATCACTTTGTCACATAGCTAGAACAGTTTGCAGAAGAGCTGAACGTAATTTAGTTGAACTTAAGACGCATGAAAATGTTGAAGAAATTAATATAAAGTTCTTAAATAGGCTTTCTGATTACCTATTCGTTTTATCTAGATACAATCTAGCAATTAATGACATTGATGAAGTTATTTGGCAAAAAAAGAGTTAATTATTTATATAATTAACGAAAAAAATTATTTTTGCAAAAAATTAGTAGTTATGTATTGGACATTAGAATTAGCATCTAAGCTAGAAGATGCGCCTTGGCCAGCAACAAAAGATGAATTAATTGACTTTGCTATTCGTTCAGGTGCCCCAATGGAAGTTGTAGAAAACCTTCAAGAGCTTATTGAAGATGAACCTGGAATGCAGTGGGAAACTATCGAAGATATTTGGCCTGACTACCCTTCTAAAGAAGATTTCTTTTTTAATGAGGATGAATATTAAATTCTCCCATTTTCAACTCTTTTTCTTTTATTTACTATTATTTAGAACTAAATTTGTTCTGTTTAAATAGAATCAATGGCAGGAATATTTAATGTTATAAGTAAGTTATTTGGAAACAAATATGATAAAGACATCAAAAAAATCAGGCCAACTCTTGATCTAATTCATCAAGAACATCAAAAAATTTCAGTTCTAAATAATGATGAATTAAGAGAACAAACANTAATTCTNAAAAAGAAAATCAATGATTATGTTAGTTCTGAAAGAGACGAAATTAAAGTTCTAAAAGAACATTCTAATTTAGAATCTACTTCAGTAAAAGAAAAGGAATTAAATTTTGAAAAAATTGATTCCCTTGAAAAAGATATTATTAAAAAAATAGAGGAGATATTAAATAATATCCTTCCAACAGCTTTTGCCATAATAAAAGAAACTGCGCAAAGATTTAAGGAAAATACCGAAATTAAAGTTAAAGCNAGTGAATACGATGTTTTTTTAGCCTCAAAAAAAGATTTTGTCTCAATAAAAAACAATCAAGCTACTTATAAAAACTCATGGTCTGCTGCTGGTACAGANATTGTCTGGGATATGGTACATTATGATGTACAGCTAATTGGAGGNGTAGTTTTACATGAAGGAAAAATTGCTGAGATGCAAACCGGTGAAGGTAAAACTTTAGTAGCAACTCTTCCTGTTTATTTAAATGCCTTAACTGGTCTTGGTGTTCATTTAGTTACAGTTAATAACTATTTAGCNAAAAGAGATAGTGAATGGATGGGGCCTTTATTTCANTTNCATGGNTTAAGTGTTGATTGCATTGATAATCATCAACCAAATTCTGANGAAAGAAGAAATGCATATTTAGCTGATATTACCTATGGAACAAATAATGAATTTGGATTTGATTATTTGAGAGATAATATGGCAAAAAGACCAGCTGATTTAGTTCAAAGAAAATTACATTATTCAATTGTAGATGAAGTTGACTCTGTTTTGATAGACGATGCAAGAACGCCTCTTATAATTTCAGGCCCAACACCTCAAGGAGATGTTCATGAATACAATGAATTAAAACACAAAATAGATCAACTAGCAAAAGTTCAGCAAAAATATGTAACAACTATANTAGCGGATGCAAAGAAATATTTTAAAGAAGGTGATAAAGAAAAAGGAGGTTTTAATTTATTTAGGGCATATAGAGGCTTACCAAAAAACAAAGCATTAATCAAGTTTTTAAGTGAAGAGGGNATAANAACACAACTTCAAAAAACAGAAAACTATTATATGCAAGATCAAAATAAAGAAATGCATATAATAGATGAAGAACTTTTCTTTGTTATAGATGAAAAAAACAATCAAATTGAATTGACTGAAAAAGGGCTAAACCTAATGACAACATCAATTGAAGATAAAAACTTTTTTATTTTACCTGATGTTGGAAAAGAAATAGCAGAAATTGAAAAATCAAATTTATCAGAAAGTGATCAAGCTAGTCAAAAGGAATCACTACTAAGAAACTTTTCAATAAAAAGTGAAAGAATTCATACAGTTAATCAATTACTAAAAGCATACACTCTTTTTGAAAAAGATGTTGAATATGTTGTGATGGACAACAAAGTTAAAATTGTAGATGAACAAACTGGAAGAATNATGGAAGGAAGAAGATATTCTGATGGTTTACATCAAGCAATTGAAGCTAAGGAAAATGTAAAAATTGAAGCTGCTACNCAAACNTATGCAACAGTNACACTNCAAAACTATTTNAGAATGTATGACAAAATTTCTGGNATGACAGGNACAGCAGAGACAGAAGCAGGTGAATTTTGGGAAATTTATAAACTTGATGTAGTATCAATTCCTACAAACAGACCTATTCAACGAGATGATAAAAATGATTTGGTATACAAAACAAACAGAGAAAAGTATAATGCTGTAATTGAAGATATTGCAGAAATGACTAATCAAGGCAGGCCTGTTTTAGTTGGAACAACTTCAGTAGAAATTTCGGAACTACTAAGCACAATCCTTAGAAAAAGAGGAATTAAACANAATGTTCTTAATGCTAAACTTCATCAAAGAGAAGCAGATATTGTAGCAGAGGCAGGTATTGAAAGTGCTGTAACAATTGCGACAAATATGGCTGGTAGAGGAACAGANATCAAACTTTCTGGTACTGTTAAAGATGTAGGTGGTTTAGCAATTATTGGTACCGAAAGACATGATTCAAGAAGAGTAGATCGGCAGCTAAGAGGAAGAGCTGGGCGACAAGGCGATCCAGGCTCATCACAGTTCTATGTGTCTTTGGAAGATAATTTAATGAGGCTTTTTGGGTCTGAAAGAATTGCCAAGCTAATGGATAGAATGGGTTTAGAAGAGGGAGAGGTTATTCAGCATTCNATGGTAAGTAAATCCATTGAAAGAGCACAGAAAAAGGTAGAAGAAAATAATTTTGGAATAAGAAAGCGACTTCTTGAGTATGATGATGTAATGAACCAACAAAGAGAAGTTATATACAAAAAAAGAAGAAATGCATTATATGGAGATAGAATTTCTTTAGATATTTCTAATAGTATTTATGATACTTGTGAGAGCATAGTAAGTGAAAATCATGAATCAAAAGATTTTGAGTCATACAAACTTGACTTGATTAGAGTTTTAGCAATAGATACACCATTTAACGAAGAAGAATTTAAAAATACAGATGCAACAACAATAATTGATAAAACATTTGAAAAATGCTATGGGAATTATCAAATTAAATCAAGTACGATTGCNAAACAAGCCTACCCTGTAATAAAAGATGTTTATGAAAAACAAGGGGCAACATATGAGAATATAGTAATTCCATTTACAGATGGAATGAAAACCTTACAGGTAGTTACTAATTTGAAAGAGGCTGTAAGTTCTGAAGGGAATAATATTCCTCAATCAATTGAAAAAAGTGTAACATTAGCAATTATTGACAATATTTGGAAAGATCATTTAAGAGAAATGGACGATTTAAAGCAATCTGTTCAAAATGCCGTATATGAGCAAAAAGATCCACTTCTAATATATAAATTTGAATCCTTTAATTTGTTCAAAGAACTTATCGATAAAATAAATAAAGAAATTGTTTCATTTCTTTTGAAATCAGGATTACCATCATCATCTGAGCAAATAAGCGAAGATAAAAATGTAAATACAAATAAAAATCTTCAAACCAGTAGACCTGAAAATACAACCTCAACAAATAACCAAGAACAAAAAGCTCAAAAAGCTCAACCTGTAAGAGTAGAACAAAAAGCAGGAAGAAATGAAAAAGTTACAATAACAAATGGAAAAGAGACGAAAGAGCTAAAGTGGAAAAAAGCTAGACCCTTAGTTGAAAGTGGAAAATGGACAAGGGTTTAAGCCTACTTTAAATATCTAAAATCTTGATTATTCTTTATTTTTTGCAAAACATTGTAAATTAACAAAATGACATTTTCTACGTCCTGTTTACTTACACTTTCCACTGTTGTATGCATGTAACGCAATGGTAAAGAAATCAAGGCTGAGGCAACTCCACCTGTCGCAAAAGCAAAAGCGTCAGTGTCTGTTCCAGTAGCTCTTGAAGCAACACCTCTCTGAAATGGAATTTTGTTTTTTTCAGAAGTTGAAATAATTAGATCCAATAAATTATTTTGAACTGCAGGACCATAATACAGTACAGGACCATCACCGCATTTTTTATCTCCTTCGTTTATTTTATTGATCATTGGTGTATGCGTATCATGTGTTACATCTGTTACTATTGCTACATCGGGCCTAATTGTCTCTACTATCATTTGAGCTCCTCTTAAGCCAACTTCCTCTTGTACAGCGTTGGTAATGTATAATCCAAAGGGAAGTTTTATTTTGTTTTCCTTAAGAAGTCTGGCGACTTCAGCTATCATAAATCCACCAATTCTATTATCTAAAGCACGACCTACATAGAATTTATCATTTAATTTAATAAACTTATCTTCATAAGTAACAACACAACCAACATTCACTCCTAATTTCTCTACTTCTTTTTTAGAACTACATCCACAGTCTAAAAAAATATTATCCAGCTTTGGCGCTTTCTCTTCACCCGACTTTCTAGTATGAATTGCAGGCCAACCAAAAACAGCTTTAACAATACCCTTTTTTGTATGAATGTTTACTCTTTTTGATGGAGCAATTTGATGATCAGAACCACCATTTCTTTTAAGGTAAATAAAACCCTCCTTTGTTATGTAATGAACAAACCATGATATTTCATCAGCATGAGCTTCAATGACTACTTTGTAATTCGCATCTGGATTAACTATCCCAACTACAGTTCCATAGGTATCAACAATGTGTGTGTCAATATATGGCTTAATATAATCTAGCCATATTTTTTGACCAGAGCTTTCAAAACCTGTTGGTGAAGGATTATTAATATATTCTTCTAAAAACTTTTCTGAGTTCTGATTAATTATTTTACTTTTTTTCATTTTTATATTTCATTAAAAGATTTAACACCTCTTTGAAGCCATTCCTTGAATAATTCTACAGAGCCGTAATCTTGGTAATTTGCTGGCTCAAGTAGCTGATTTTCTTGTAAATCTAACATTACATAATAAGGTTGTGAATTTGTTCCAAAAGTATTTGCCTGAAAGACCATCCATTTATCTCCTGTGGTCTTTACTTTTTTTTCCTTTCCAGCCATAGTAGTAATGTATTGTTCTTCTTCTGGCAAATTTATTCTCTCATCAACATATAAGGAAACTAAAACAACATCATTAGCCAAAATACTTTTTACAATCTGATCTGACCAAACCTGTTCCTCCATTTTTCTACAATTAACGCATGCATGACCAGTAAAGTCAATCATTAAAGGTTTATTTATTTTCTTAGCATAATTNAGAGCTACTTCATAATCATGAAAAGCCATTAAACCCTGCGGACCAATGTGTTGGTCGTCATGAGAACTATCATCAATATGAAAACTCTCATTTTGAACATAACCAACTCCACGCGGTGATTCACTATACTGCATAGGTGGTGGGAATGCATTTATTATTTTTAAAGGAGCACCCCAAAGTCCAGGAATCATGTATATGGTTAATGTACCTGTAAGTATCGCTACGGACAATCTACTAACAGAAATATATTGCAGATCAGAGTCATGAGCAAACTTTAAAAAACCTAATAAGTACATGGTCAAAAGACCAAAAATTACAATCCATATTGCAATAAAAAGCTCCCTCTCTAGCAAATGAGCCTGTAAGACAAGGTCGGCATTTGACAAAAATTTAAATGCAAGTGCTATCTCTAGAAACCCCAGAGTAACTTTAACAGAATTTAGCCAACCTCCACTCTGGGGTAATGAATTTAACCAACCTGGGAAGGCTGCAAATAATCCAAAAGGTAATGCAATTGCTAAAGAAAAACCTAACATTCCTATAATAGGGCCAAAATATCCACCTGAAGATGCTTCAACTAACAGAGTACCTACTATTGGTCCAGTACATGAAAATGACACTAATGCAAGAGTAAATGCCATAAAGAAAATACCCATTAGCCCTCCCTTGTCAGAGGCTTTATCACTTTTATTTACCCAAGATGCCGGAAGCTGTAATTCAAAAGCTCCAAGAAAGGATGCACCAAAAATAATTAGTAAAAGAAAAAAACCAATATTAAAATAAACGTTAGTGGCCATGTTATTTAATGCATCAGCACCAAACACTGAAGAAACTCCAACACCNAGTGCTACATAAATTATAATAATTGATATTCCATAAATAATTGCATTAATAACTCCTCTGGCTTTTGTTTTAGATTTTTTAGTAAAAAAGGAAACTGTTAGCGGAATCATAGGAAAAACACAAGGAGTTAATAATGCTGCAAAACCACTTAAAAATGCAATAAAAAATAATGCCCACATTGATTTCCCAGTAGATGTCCCTTCAGATGATTTTGATTCCTCTATAAATGATTTATCTATTAGCGATTCATCCACACCTTCTATATCAAAAGAAAATTCTAATGCTTCAGGTGGTAAACACTGTGTGCTGTCACAAGTCATGTAATAAACCTCGCCTTTAAGAGTAAAGTCTTCAGTTGAAAGAACATTAATTTTTACATTAAAAACTGCTTCATTTTTATAGTACTTGAGAACTGCATCAAAATTAGGATCAAATTCTTCAATTGGAACTTGTTCTTGAACCCAATTTTTATCTACACCATAACGATCTGGGGATGGGTCAAAAAATGTAAACTCTGTAGAAACAGGCCCTTCTCCCGCATCTTGTGAATAAATATACCAGCCATCATCTATTGTTGCCTTAAAACTTAACTCTATTTTATTTTCTTCAAGTTTTTTTTGGGAAAAATCCCATTTAACAGGCTCAAAAATTTGTGCCGTCGATACAAATGTTATTGCAGTAAAAAATAAAATTAACTTCTTCATATATTTAGTTTACTAAAAGGTTTGCAATATACATCTTTTTAGTTTTAGCTGTAACCTTATAACGATCATCTATTCTATGGCCAATGATCCATATGATATCATTATTTGAGCACAGTAAAAATGTTTCTTGCTTTGAAAAAAGATCTAGTTTAATATCAATAAAAAAATCACTTAATTTTTTAAAATTTTTCATTCCAAAAGGAATGAATTTATCACCGTTTTCCCACTTTCTAATTTTTAAAGGAAAGGCCAATTTGTCAAAATCAAAGCACGCAGAAAAGTTTTTTATCTGAGAAAAATCTTTATCAGCTATTTCAAATGAAAGATTTAATGGGCTTTTGATAAACTTGTCTATATCATTTATAATAAATTGATTTTTTTGCTGAATATCTTTTTCCTTAATTATGATATATTCACGATCTATTAAAAGCTTGTGAGTTAATGAAAAAAATTGTTTTCCACTGTCTCTTGTAATTGCATTTGTTATTCCGCTAAAATCNGTGAAATCAAATTTATTTAATAGCTCATATAAATAAATATCATAATTTTCTAATTGCAATAAATCCTTTTTTAAAATTTTAAAACCATTAGAAGTTTTAAAAATTAATTTATGTAAAACTTCATCAACATGATTTTCAAAAATCAAAAAGGTAGATTCTAGTATTTTTATTTCATTATGTATAGTATCCACAACAGAAGGATTAAACTCCTTAAGTAAAGGAATGAGTTCATGTCTTACTTTATTTCTTTTATACTTTATAGAAATATTACTGGAGTCTTCTCTGTAATGTATTTTTCTTATCCTTACATAATCTTCAATCTGTTTTCTTTTAGCAAAAATCAATGGCCGTACTATAAAATCATTGTTTTTTTTCATGCTTATTAGTCCCTTTAAACCAGTTCCTCGAATAATATTTAAAAAAAATGTCTCTATTTTATCATCTAGGTTGTGCCCTGTTACAATATGGTCTGCCTTTATATCTAATCTTAGTTTTTTAAGCCAATCATATCTAAGTTCTCGAGCAGCCATTTGAATAGATATTTTTTTGTTTTTAGCATACTCATTTGTATTAAAGGATCGACTATGAAATGATATATTATTTGTTTCAGAAAATTGTTTAACAAAATTTAGATCTTCATCTGATTCTTTTGATCTAAGCCGAAAATTACAATGAGCAATTTCAATATTGTATTTTAGTTCAATTAATAAACTAACTAAACAAATACTATCAATTCCACCACTAACTGCAACTAACAGTTTAGAGTCTTTGCTAAAAAGAGAATTCTTATTAATATGATCTATAAAATCATTTTCCATTTATTCAAATAACTCAAAAATTGGTCTCGCTTTTATTAAACATTCTTCGTATTCTTTTATTGCATCAGAGTTAGAAACAATAGCTCCTCCTACAGAGAAAGAAAGATATTTTTTTTTGGAATTATAAAGTAAACTTCTAATAATCACATTAAAATCACAATTACCCTCTGGGGTGATGTATCCAACAGATCCAGAATAAACATCTCTTTTAAAATCCTCATATTTTTCTATTAATTCCATTGCCTTTAATTTAGGGGCTCCTGTCATTGAACCCATAGGAAAAGTAGTTTTAATGATATCAGAAAAATCATATCCTTTTTTTAATTCAGATGAAATAGTAGAGATCATCTGGTGCACATGTGAAAATGTATATACCCCACATAGTTTATCAACTTTTACTGTTCCTTTTTTGGCAGTAACTGACAAATCATTTCTTACAAGGTCAACTATCATAGTATTTTCTGAAATATCTTTTTGATTATTTTTTAATTTTTTGATAAGTAAAGAATCTATTTTAGTATCAGACGATCTCTTACTAGTTCCTTTTATAGGTTGAGAAATAACTGTATCATAATTCTTCATAAAGTATCTTTCGGGACTTGAACTAATGACAGAAAAATCATTTATGTTTAACAATGTCGAAAATGGAGAATTTGTAATATTGTTAAATTTTAAAAATAAATCCTGTGGCGATAAGTTAATATTTTCTTTAAAAAACTCTTGACAAAAATTCATTTCATAAATATCCCCTCTTTGTATGTGNGCTTTTATCTTTACTATTTTTTCCAAATACTTTGACTTACTAATTCTATATTTAAATTTTATTTTTTGAATTTCTTTTATATCAATACTGTAGNACGATATAGTATTAATTAGCTTTTGAACTATTTTTTTATTGTCTACTGATTCAACTATCAAATTATTATTTTTAATAATTAGCACATGTCTTGGAATAAAAAATCCAATATTTTTATTGTTGAATAAGTCTTTATTTTCTGATTTTGTTACATGTAACTCGTTCTTTAAATCATATGACATATATCCAAAAATCCAATCTTTTCTATTTTTATGTAAAGCTTGTAATTTGAGTAAAGATTTGTTAGATGACTCTAGAAATTCTATTGAATCAAAAGCACATATCACATCAAATTGATAGTATTTTTTTGGTACAACTGAATTAGATTTATTTGAATGTAAGATACATGAATGTGAAAATTTTTTTGAANAGAAAATCATTTTTTTTATGAAATCCGTACGTTCACTTACATCGAAAACAAAACTGTTTCTCATCTATTAAAATTTTGCAAACATGAATAATAAATTTACTACTTTTGATATAATGAGACTATTCATTATCATTTTATTTTTACCTTTTACAGTAATTTCTCAAGATAGAGGAAGTGATAAGCTTATTAATATAAAATATGAAAAAGGTATTGATAGTTTGGTGATAAAAAACCAAGAAATAATTAACAAAAATGAAGGTATTCTTGGATGGAGAGTACAGTTAACATTTAAAAGNACAAAAGAAGAAATAAAAAAAACAAGAGTTAATTTTAGGAAGCTATACCCTGACATTCCTACTTATTTAACATACGATCCCCCTTATTACAAAATTTGTGTAGGAGACTTTAGAACAAAAAATGAAGCTTTGAAATTGAACAACTTTATTAGAAAAAATTATGTTGAGGCTTATCCAGTTCAAAAAATAATTCCAATATCCTTAATTAGNAATTAATTTAATTCTCTTTTAATTTCNATATTATCATAACCCTCAATAATATCACCAACTTTAATATCATTAAAATTCTCAATTGACATACCACATTCAAAACCTTTTTTAACCTCAGCAACATCTTCCTTAAATCTTTTGAGAGTTGATAACTTTCCTGTATATACAACCACACCGTCCCTAATCAAACGCACATTACTTTTTCTTGTGATTGTTCCATCAGTTACCATACAACCAGCTATTGTGCCTACTTTNGAAATCTTAAAAGTTTCTCTGACCTCAATATTACATATAATTTTTTCTTCAACATCTGGGCTGAGCATTCCTTCCATGGCTAATTTTAAATCTTCAATAGCCTTGTAGATAATAGAATAAAGTCTAATATCAATATTTTCGGTCTCTGCTAACTTTCTAGCTTGTANTGANGGTCTAACTTGAAAACCTATAATAATTGCATCAGATGCAGCAGCGAGCATTACATCAGATTCAGAAATTTGACCAACAGCTTTCTGAATAATATTAATCTTAATCTCCTCGTTAGAAAGACCTTCTAATGAATCTGACAAAGCTTCTATTGATCCATCAACATCACCCTTGACAATTATATTAACTTCTTGAAAGTCTCCAATTGCAATTCTTCTTCCAATTTCATCTAATGTTAAATGTTTTTGAGTTCTTACACTCTGTTCTCTTTGAAGTTGCATTCTCTTTGCAGCAATTTTTTTTGCATCTTGCTCACTAT
>PBAG01000017.1 GCA_002715885.1 Flavobacteriales bacterium
CTTTTATTATAAAATTTACAGTAGTAATAAAAAAAAAACTTATGAAAAAATCATAAGTTTTTTTTTATTGCTGCTATAAATTTTACTATAAAAGTAAAACTATTTTATCTTTGTAATAAAAAAGATTATGAAGAAAATTTCCTTAATTATAACAATTATTTTTTCTGTTTTTTCATTTAATAGCTTTTCTCAAAGTTGCTCCCCGCTTATTATAAACATGTATGATTCTTTTGGTGATGGATGGAATGGAAATGATTTAACATTTATTGATACAAATGGAACAATTTTCTTCTCAACTACATTAAATACCGGCAGCAGTGGTACTGATTCTGTTTGTTTGCCAAGTGGATGCTTTGTTGTTACATGCGATGGTGGATCTTGGCAAGGGGAGGTGTCCTGGGACATTTTAGATACAAATGGTAGCATTGTACTTTCTGGGGGTGCTCCTTACAGCGGTCATATTGGGACCTGTGTTTATGGTTGTACTGATCCAAATGCACTTAATTATAATCCTTTAGCTCAAATTAATATTGGATTTTGTAGTTATGGTTGTATTTCATCAGATACTAGCGAAAGTTTTGAAAATGGTCAGGGGCCTGTATGGGTATCCGACCCAAATAATACTGTTGACTGGACTAATCAAACAGGTCCAACTTCATCCATTGCTACTGGTCCTTCATCTGCTTTTGATGGCCTTTATTACATGTATACAGAGACCTCTGGTCTTGGCTCTAATAGTGAAGCTATAATGAGTGTATCATGTATTGACCCTACACAATGGACTCAATTGTCATTGGTTTTCGCTTACCATATGTATGGCGCTACAATGGGAACATTAAGTATTGATGTATCTCCTGACAGTGGTGTAACATGGATTGAGGAATGGACTTTGTCGGGTGATCAGGGTGACCAATGGTATCAAACTTATGTAGATTTAAGTTCTTATACAAATAATATTTCCGTCAGAGTTCAAGCCGAAACAGGAACTTCTTTTACTTCTGATATAGCAATTGACTTATTACAGTTTATGGAATTACCAACTTTAGGCTGCACTGACCCATTAGCCAATAACTATGATTCTACTGCAGTTATTGATGATGGTTCTTGCATTTTTAATTTTGGATGTACAAATCCTTTGGCTGATAATTATGACTCCACTGCAGTTATTGATGATGGCTCTTGTATTTATTCAAATTGTTCACAGTTAACTCTCAACATGTACGATTCTTTTGGTGATGGATGGAATGGTAATGATTTTGTAATGACTTCTTCAAATGGAACTATTTTGTTCACTACAACTTTANCCTCGGGATCATTTGGATCAGACTCAGTTTGTGTTCCAGCTGATTGTTTTACTATTAGCTGTGATGGAGGGTCTTGGCAAGGAGAAGTTTCTTGGGATCTTGTNGANACNAATGGAGTTGTATTGTTTTCAGGCGGTGCGCCATTTATTGATACATTATGCTTTCCANTTAGCCTAGGATGTACAGATACTTTAGCTGATAATTATGATTCTACGGCAACAATTGATGATGGGTCTTGTTATTATTCAAACTGTACTCAATTAACGCTAAACATGTACGATTCTTTTGGTGATGGNTGGAATGGTAATGATTTTGTNATGACNTCTTCAAATGGTACTGTTTTCTTCACATCAACCTTANCTTCTGGTTCTTTTGGAACAAGTACAGTTTGCGTACCAGCTGATTGTTATACTATTACTTGCGATGGAGGATCTTGGCAAGGAGAGGTATCTTGGGATTTATTAGATTCTACTGGATTTNTAATATTGTCAGGAGGNGCTCCATATAATAGAACAGTTTGTCTTCCTGCTATACTTGGTTGTTTAGACCCAAATGCTGACAACTATGATTCGACAGCGACATTAGATGATGGTTCTTGCTTCTATGGGTGTATACAAAACGATACAACGGAGAGTTTTGAAAATGGTGTTGGAATAACTTGGATTCAATCAACAAATGATGATTTTGACTGGTCAAACAATTCTGGAGGCACTCCTTCTTTCAATACTGGTCCTAGTGGTGCTTTTGATGGATCATATTATATGTATACAGAATCTTCTTTCCCAAATTACCCAAATAACGAAGCAATAATGTATGTACCATGTGTTGACCCAACTCAGTGGACCCAGCTTTCACTAGTTTTTGCTTATCACATGTTTGGTTCAGCTATGGGTACATTAAGTATTGATGTCTCAACTGATACTGGTACAACATGGATACAGGAATGGTCACTTTCTGGAGATCAGGGTGATCAATGGCAGGAAGCAGTTGTTGATTTAAGTTCTTACACCTCGAATATTTCTGTTAGAATTCAAGCAGAAACAGGATCATCTTATACCTCAGATTTTGCTGTAGATTTACTAAGATTTATGGAGATGCCTGTATATGGATGTACAAATCCTAACGCTGCTAATTTTGATTCTACTGCTTCTATAGATGATGGTTCATGCTATTACGGCTGCATTGAAAATGATACTTCTTTTAGTTTTGAGAGTGGGGTAGGAATAACATGGCAGATGGATCCAAATAATGATATTGATTGGACAAATAGATCTGGGGGAACNCCATCTCCTTTGACAGGCCCATCAGGTGCTTTTGATGGCTCATATTACATGTACACAGAAGCCTCAATAAACGGCCAAGGATATCCAAACAAGCAGGCTGTAATGTATGTTGACTGTATAGATCCAACCCAGTGGTCATCATTAGGTTTAGCTTTTGCTTATCACATGTATGGTTCAACTATGGGAACTCTAAGTGTTGATGTTTCCACAGATAGTGGTACAACTTGGATCAATGAATGGACACTTTCTGGAAATCAAGGAAATCAGTGGAGCGAAGTATTTGTAAATCTTGGATCTTACACTTCAAATATCTCTGTAAGATTCAAAGGAATAACAGGAAATTCTTGGAGATCAGATATGGCTGTTGATCTTGTAAGATTTATTGAAATGCCTGCATATGGATGTACTGATCCATTTGCAGATAATTATGATTCAACTGCTACATATGATGACGGATCTTGTATATATATTGGTTGTACTGATCCTTATGCTCTAAATTATTGTTCTTATTGTAATGTAAATGATAGTTTATCGTGCTTATTTTATGCTTGTAAAGTTGTTGACTATGCAGAAGATTTTGAATCAAACAATTTTGCTGTTGTTGGATGGACTTACACTTCAGGGTCAGAGGCAGCTGTTACATTAAACAATTCCAATGCAATTGCAGATACAGTCAGCTTGCAGTTTGAGGGTGGTACAAATAATAACTGGGGAACATATGTTACTGAAAGTCAGGCTTTCGCAAATGTGGAGCACGTTAGTTCGGCATCACTTTGTTTAGATCTAACCAATAATAATTTAACCGATACAATTACTCTATCTTTTGAAACTGATATGTTTTCTTCTTTTCTAACAACTCCTTTTTCTTGGCTAAGGGTAAAAGTTGATGGAAATGTAATTTCTGATAGTTACGGAAACACGTCATATAACAATACTAATTTACCATATTCATTTGGTGGTAATACTATTCTTTCCTATGACCTAAGTTCATATGCTGGATCCAGCCATTATATTACATTTGAATCCGTTAATAAGTTCGGTTCAAGTGCAAACAATCCTGCCAATGTAAACTATGTTTGGATTGATAATGTAAATATAGCTATGCCTTTAATTTCAGGATGTACAGATAGCTTAGCTTTAAACTTCAATCCAGCTGCTCAGCAAGATGATGGATCATGTTTTTATGATATTTTTGGATGTACTGATTCAACTGCCTTAAATTATGATCCTCTTGCAACTGCAGATGATGGATCATGTATCTATCCAGTTTATGGTTGTACTGATCCTCTTGCACTTAATTACTCAATTTTGGCCAATGTTGATGATGGAAGCTGTTTGTATTGTAATTATGGGTGTATGGATTCTTTAGCATTTAATTATGATTCTTTGGCAACATGTGATGATGGTTCATGTCTTCCATTTGTATATGGATGTACAGATACAACAGCAATTAACTATTATCCTGGAGCAAACACAGATGATGGATCATGTATTTACGCTGGTTGTACAGATTCAACTGCTTTAAATTACAACCCAAATGCAACAGTTGATGATGGGTCATGTATTTTACCTGTTTATGGATGTACTGATTCTACAGCTCAAAACTATAATCCACTTGCGAATGTAGATGATGGATCGTGTATTGCAGGTATTTTTGGATGTACAGATACTAATGCAATTAATTATTATTCGGGTGCAACATTTGATGATGGTTCTTGTTTATATGCAGGATGTACAGATCCGCTTGCTATTAATTACGACTCAACTGCTGCAATTGATGATGGTTCTTGTATATATTGCGTCTATGGATGTACAGATTCTCTAGCAATGAATTATGATTCTCTTGCAACCTGTGACGATGGTTCTTGTCAATATCAATCAAATTGTACTTCTCCAAAACCTGACGGCTTATTTGTTTATGATTTAATCGATACGAGAGTAAAAATTGGCTGGAATAATATGAATAGTAGTTCATGTATGGTGTGGAAGTATTTTGTTAGATATAGAGAAGTTGGTACTAATGCATGGACAACTAAATCTGCAGGTGTTGGAAATGGATTATGTAATTTTGGTTTAAATACTACAACCAAACAATTATTAAACTTAAATCCATCTACTAATTATGAGTTTAAAATGAAAGCATTTTATTGTAATGGAACATCTTCAAATTATTCAGCACCAGTTCAATTTACAACTCAAGATCCTTGTCCTGATATGACAAACTTAACTGCTACAACCTTTAATGGTAATCAGTCAAAAGTAAGATTCGATTGGGATACAACAGGTTCATACACTTTTGCTAGAATACTGTTAAGAGTTGATACTGCAGGTTCTGCATGGCAAACAGCTGGAGGATTTGGAGTATACTACCCAACACTGTTTGTAAATAAATTTGGTTTACAGCCTGGTGAGTCATACAGAGCTCAAGGAAGAACATTTTGTGATTCAAATATTACAGCATACAGATCTCCAACTTGGACATCTCCTATATTTTGGACACAACCTGGTGGAACTAGATTAAATGGTGGAGTATCAATTGCTGATTTGACTGTATTTCCAAATCCTACTCGTGATATATTTAATGTAAGTTTTGTTTCAGATGATATTCAAGATATCCAAATTCGTGTAATTAATGTTCTTGGAAATATTATATACAAAGAGGATAAGCAGAAATTTATTGGAGAATATATTAAGCAAATAGATATAAATAAATTTGGTAAAGGAATATATTTCTTAGAAATTGAAACAGTTGATGGAATTATAAATAAAAAATTAATTCTTCATTAGAAAATCATATTTGTCTTCAAGCAAAAAATATGATTATATAGTTGTTGGACAAGGTCTTGCAGGAACCTTGTTAGTTCATGATTTATTAGAAAAAGATAAAAGCGTTTTAATTATTGATTCTATTTTAGATGCTTCAGCAAGTAGAGTTGCCGCAGGCTTAATTAATCCTATAAGTGTACGAAGATGTATTCCTGCATTTTCAGAAGAATATATTGAAAAGGCATTCAAAACATATTTACAACTTGAAAAAAAGTTGAACACTAATTTTTTACATGTTAGGTCTCTAATAAAAATTTTTAGAAACCCTGAAATTCAAAACCTTTGGAAGGACAAATTCACAAACTTTGGAATGGATCTTTATATAAAAGGTTTTAATAATGAGAATTCATTTAATTTTTTGAATGACGATTACCAAAGTGCAAATGTTGAACCATCTGGAAATCTTAACGTTTCTAAATTTTTAGACGTTTCCAAAAGATATTTTTTAAAAACATGTGATTTTGTTGATGATGTATTTAGTTTTTCTGAATTCAATGATGAAAAAATTTCTTATAAAAATTATAAATCTGAAAAAATTATTTTTTGTGAAGGATACAGAATCAAAGAGAATCCTTTTTTTAAATACTTACCTATTTCACCAACTAAGGGAGAAATAATGACTATTAAAATTCCTTCAATAGAATTTTTTGATAAAATTTTCAGTAAAGGAGTATATATAATACCTCTTGGAAATTTTTTATACAGAGTTGGGGCAACTTTTAATAGAGTAGACCTTAGTGATAGAGTTACAAAAGATGGAAAACAATTTTTAATTGAACGACTTGAGGGTATTATTAATGTTGACTATGAAATTGTTGAAATTAGTGCCGGAGTAAGACCAACTGTTAAAGATTATAAACCATTGATAGGATGGCATCCAAAAAATAAGAATATTGGAGTTTTTAATGGGCTAGGAGCAAGAGGGGTATTAGCTGGACCATTTCTCTCATATGCGTTTGTAAATTCATCTTTCGAAACAATAAGTAGATTTAATTAATTATTTTTAGCTTTTAAATCTATGAAAAACTTAATAATACTTACTTTCTTTCTTTTTTTCTTAAATAATGTTAACGGACAATGTCAGGCAGATTTCAGTTATATACAAAATGGACCAACAACATATTTTACTGATTTATCGACCATAAATCCGTCTTGGTCAACAAATTATTCTGTTACATGGGAGTGGGATTTTGGTGATGGAACACCTNTATCAACNATGCAAAATCCAATGCATACATATNTAAATAATGGAATATATACTCCTTGTTTAACTGTTATTTATTTTGATTCTGTAGTTATTAATACATGTATTTCTGTATACTGTGATTCTATTTTAATTGGTAATGGACCTACAGCCTCTTGGGACTGTACACCTTCAGGATGTTTTGATCCAGGAAATGGAACTGGTCAATATAATTCATTATCTTCTTGCCAAGCTGCTTGTACTATATTACCATCATGGGATTGTAATCCAAACACATTTGGCTGCTATGACCCAGGCAATGGCCTTGGACAATATCCTTCATTATCTGCTTGTCAAGTAGCTTGCGGAACTCAGTCATGGGACTGTAGTCCATCTGGATGTTTTGACCCTGGGAACGGATCTGGTACTTACAATTCTTTATCTGCATGTCAAATGGCTTGTGTTACAAATTCCTCATCAATTTGCGACTCAATAATTGTTTCAGGTTCACAAAATCAGCTAACAATGCAAGTAAATAATATTAATTCTATTATTGACTATTGGATTTCAACTGCACCTGATGGAACAATTTTAGGTGAAGATAGTATGTGGAATACACATTTAGTTTATAACTCTTTTACACTTCCATATGATACAATTACAACATGCATAACATATATGAGCTCAAATGGATATGTAAGCTGTTGTGTTATCTTTATTTGGGACTCATCTCTTGGAATATGGGCTAAAATAGGATCACCAACATCGACTATTGAAAATCAAAGAGAAAGAGAATTAGTAAAAGTTATTGATTTTTTAGGAAAGGAAAATAAATTTAGAAAAAATAAAATTCTGTTTTATATCTATGATGATGGTTCAGTAGAAAAAAAGTTATTTAAATGAAAAATGAAATTTTAATTTTTTTATNTAATCTCCTTATTATTTCTACAATTTCATGTAACAAAAATGAAAATTGTATTGATCAAACTTTAATAGGTGACACTGAATCATGTATTGAAATATATGACCCTGTATGTGGTTGTGACGGTAATACCTATAATAACTATTGTATTGCAGAAAGGTCAGGAGTTACCTCTTATTGTACNGGGGNTTGTGATTAAAGTTACTCTGAAGTTTGATTAATAATCTTTCCCGATAATCTATACAGATTAAGTTCAGCTATTTTTGCTTTATAAAGAGTTTGATTTAATCTATTTTTTGATATGCTTAAATCTAGCTGTGCTAATCTAAAGTCGCTTCTGCTTAATTGACCTTGATAAAACTGTTCTTTNGCTCTCTCAAAAAACTTCTCAGAACTTTGATTGTTTCTTTTTTCAATTTCAATTAGATTTAAGTTGTTTTTGTATTGTTGAAAGCTTGCATTAAAGTCTTTTNTTATATCTTTATTTAAAGACTCTAACTTTAATTTATTTGATTCAANTTCAATTTGGGTATTTTGAGCAATTTTTCTTCTNGCAACAGCATCAAATATGTCCCAAGANAGGTTAATAAAGCCGGTTAGTCCTAAGTTAGTCTGATNAAGAATGATACTGGTGTTACTTTCAGTTTGGTTGTAGCCATACTGTGCAGATATATTAATATTTGGNAGTATGGATACATTATTAATTTTTTTATCTTTTTTGGTAATTTCAATTAGATATTTTTGAAATAAAATATTGTTGTTATTATTCTGTGTTTCATTTAACAATTCATCGTAGTTCAAATATTTGTTAATTTCTACTTTATTTTCAACATCAAAATCTAAGTTAGGTTGTCTATTTAAAGTTTGATTTAATCTTTGTTTTGCAGACTTTAGTTCATAGCTGGAGTTTAGAAGATTGATACTGTCTTTGTTTAGGTCGATTTCAGCGCTTAACAAATCTAATTTGGATGCATTTCCAAATTGTTTTTGAACCTTAATTTTATTGTATCTTTCTTGTGAAATATCTAATAACTCGGTTAGTATTTTATTTTGTTCTTGTAAATATGCAATATCAAAGTATTGTTTTGCGCTTTTCAATAACACTTGTTCAATTTGAATTATTAATTCAGTTGACTTNAGGTCACTTTGTTTNTTTAATTTTTGGTATGTATATATTGATCCAATTCCACCAAANAAATTGTAACTAAATTCTACATTTCCATTTATGCTTTTTGATTCTGAATCAGCGTCTTCAATTTTTGGAAAATCATCAGTTGCAAATTCAATACTTGAGATGCCTTTATTTCCAGATGCTGTACCAAAAACTTTTATTTTTGGTATAGTTCCTAAAACNCCTACTTTTTCATAGTTTTTTACTTGATTAAGCTCATTAGTTTTAATTTTTATATCAATATTTTCTTTAATAGAAATTGCAAGAACATCTTCTAAGCTTAAAGAGTTTTGAGCTTGAATGGATCCTTTTACAAAAAATAAGCTAAAAAGGAATACTATTTTTATGAGATTAAATTTTTTCATATTCCATTTCTTTTATNGCTGGCTCTCTTGATTCATTATCAAGTTTTTTGCCAGTAAAAATCCATTCTTTTGTGTACCTTATTTTGTTAATTATCTTTAAAAAAGCAGGCAGAAAAACTAGAGTTAATAATGTTGCAAGTACAAGTCCATAGGCAATTGCTATTGCCATAGGGATTAAAAATTGAGCTTGTAATTCCTTTTCAAATATTAGTGGAGCAAGGCCTGCAATTGTAGTAATTGAAGTTAATATTATTGGTCTAAATCTAGACATCCCAGTTGCTGTTAATGCATCTTCAAACTTTAATCCATCTTTTAAGTTCTTATTAAACTTACTTATAAAAACTAGAGAATCATTAACTAGAATTCCAATAAGAGCAATCATACCAAAATATGAAAACATAGATAACTGAAAGTCATGTATAAAATGCCCCCAGCCTACACCAATAAAGCCAAATGGGATTAAAACAAAAACAGCAAAAGTTTGGAGTATACTTCTAAATGTGAATAGTATAATTGTTAACATTAAAATAAGTATGATTGGTCCAGAGAATTTTAATGAGTTTCCAGTTTCAGCNTGAGACCTTATTTGACCTTCTACAGAATGTTTTATTGATGGATAAATTGTTTTTATATTAGAGTTAATGAATTCTTCTAAATTTGAAGCAATTGTAATTGGGTTATCTATCTTTGGGTTAAGTAGGTCTGCNTCTATTTGAACAGATCTTTTACCATCCAAATGATCGATACTTATTAAATCTCTTTCAATTTTTATATCGACTAAATCTCCAACAAGGTAATTATTTCCCATCACATTTATTCTCATATTTTCAAGATCATATATGGAGTTTCTATCTTCTTTGGCGTATCTAATCCAAATTTTCACTTCATCAGTGCCAATTTGTAACCTTTGTGACTCAAATCCATAAAATCCATTTCTAATTTGCCCCAGNATTTGAGCAGTAGAAAGATTCATTTGATAAGCTTTGTTTTTGAGTTTTAATTTCAATTCTTTCAAACCTTTTTGATCACTACTTTCGATATTCTTCATCATATTTAGACTAACCATATAGTCTTTCAACATCTTTATGGCACTTAGTAGTTCATCATTGTTTTGTGAAAATAAGGCTATACTTATGGGTCTTCCAAATGGAGTTTCAATATCAAATGACAGAGATTCAGCTCCTGGAATTTCTCCAACTGCTTCTTTGAAAAAATTAGTTATTTCTGAAGTTCCTATAGATCTTTCTTCAGATGGTGTAAGTAGTATATTTAAATAGCTTTTTTCAGCGCTTTGAGCAGTTGCCATTGTCCATTGATCGGCTGCCTGATTGTTTCCGTAGGTTTTTTCAATTGCCCTTACAAGTGAATTACCGTCATTATACTCATCACTTATTTCTTTATTTTTTTCAATAATTTTATTTTCTACATAATTAATCCATTTAATGGATTTTTCTTCGCTTGATCCAGCTTCAAATTTTAAGTTGACAAGTATGCTTTCTCCTTCAATATTTGGAAATACAGTTGATTTAATTAGTCCCGCATTCATTGCGCTAATTGTTATAACTAATGAGCAAATAAAAATCAAAATTACTGTAAAAGGGTTTTTAAGAGTGAAAGACAGTAGGGGAGCATAAAATTTGTTTTTNATGTTNTTTAGTACTTCGGTTGTTTTATTTATGATTTTTTTGAGTCGATAATGAGGCTGAACTCCTCTTAACGCTTTNGAGTGAGCAATATGAGTTGGTAATATTATAATTCCTTCAATTAAAGAAAAAATTAGGGTTCCNATAACAACAAATCCCATTTCAGGAAAGAAGTCACCTAATATTCCCTCAAGCATAAAAAACAGAGAAAAGGCGACAATAGTTGTTAATATTGCTGATGTTACTGCAGGTAAAACCTCTAAAGTTCCATTTATAGCAGCATTTATTCTATCTTCACCCTTTTCAAATCTTTGATAGATATTTTCTCCAATAATTATTCCATCATCAACTAAAATACCAATTACAATAATCATTCCAAATAAAGAGATAACATTCAAAGTAACCCCATATAAAGAAGCCAGAATAAACATACCAGCAAAGGAAATGGGTATAGCAACAGCAACCCATCCTGCAAGACTTGGATGCAAAAACAATGTTAAAATTAAAAGAACGAGAATAAAGCCTATTACTCCATTTTTGGTTAATAAGGCAATCCTTTGTTCAATAACTACAGAATTATCAATAATAATGTCGGCTTTTACATTCTTATTNATTNNATTGAAATTTTCTAGATATGCTCTGGTTTTGCTAGCTACTATACTAATATCTTCACTATTTGTATTAAATACATTAATAACTACACCAGGTACATCATTGTAAAATTTTCTATTTGGTATGTCTTGCCAAATTCTTTTNACATTAGCAATNTCCTTTATCTTAATAATTCTTTCATTTATTTTTTTTACAACTATNTCNGAAATTTCTTCCGCATCAAATCTCTTGTTATTGGCTCTTATTTTAAAGTTTTCATCTTTGCTTTTTACAGTCCCTCCGGTAATATCAATGTTTTCTGATAAAATTGCTCTGTTAATGTCTTCAAATGATAAATTATATTTTTTTATGTCATTTTCCCTAACTGATATTTCAATTTCTTCAACTGGATATCCAGAAATTCTAATTTTTGAAATTCCGTCCATTGCTTTTAAATCATCTTCTATTTCTTCAGCTGTTTTTTTTAGCTGATTTAATGATACATCTCCATTAATCGCAAAGGAAATACNAGGGTTGAGATCCTCCATTAAAGAAATAGATGGTGATTCCATTGCATCTGGAAAAGAATTTATTCTGTCAATGGCATTTTTNATATCTTGAACAACAANTTGGTTGTCAATACCATTCTCTATTTCTATTATAATACTNCTAGTATTTTCGAGNGANTTAGAGATGATTTTTTTNATTCCAGTAATTCCATCAATATTGTCTTCAATTTTTAAAGTAACCATTTGTTCAATTTCTAGAGGTGAAGCACCTGGCAGTACCGCGTCAACAATAATAATTTTTGCTGATCTTTCAGGAAAAAAGGTTTTTCTTAGATTGAAAAGTCCCATTGATCCAAATATTATAATTAAGACCATTATAACATTTGCTGANACTGGGTACTTGACGAAATATTTTATTAAGTCTCTCATTTTAGTCTTTGAATCGTACTTCCATTCCGCTGTAAGAGCCTTTTATAGATTCACTNANAATTCTGTCATNNTNTGATAATCCTNTAANNATNGCNTTTTCTTCNCTAATTTGGACAATATCTATTTTTTTTGAAATTAATTTATTGTCAACAATTAGAAAAATTTGATCTTCATTAATCAAATTTCTTTTGATAAGAAAAGTGTTTTCAGCTTCACCGACAATAATTTCTCCATAGACATACATTCCATTAAATAAATCATTGTCGTTACTTTCAATAAAAACACTCATATTTTGAGAATTTGAGTTCAGTGTCTTATTAACTCTGGAAACATAACCAATTCTAATACCTTGAAAGTCATCACTTTTTATTTCAACTTTCATTTTTTTCTTTAAAAGTAATGTGTTTTTTATTGAGGTATTTGACTCAAATTCAAGTTTTTCTGTATTATGATATTTTGCTAATTTTTGTCCAAAACTAACAGCTGTACCGTGTTTTATGATAACATCACTCAAAGTACCATCAAACTCTGCGATAAATAAATGCTTATTTAGTCTATTTTCTGTTGCTTTGGCATTAAAGTATGAATTAAAAAAATTTTTACCAGATAAATAGTTTTTGAGTTTATTGTTTTTTATGTCTGGTAAAGAAGGCAGTGGATTATTGAAGCTAATTCTTTGCATAAAGTTATACCATGAATCATATGAGTCGACAAAATCAAACTTAATTTCAGAAACTATTTTAGAAGTTTGATTAAGAAGATTGCTTTTTTGACTATTTAAAATACTTTTAACTTCATCGAATTTTATATGCCCTAAAGTGTCACCCTTTGAAAATTTAATACCCGTCTTAAATTTTTTACCGTAAAATATACCGTTCACTTCTGAAACTACACTTATCTCTTCTTTAGATGACAATTTTCCATATACAGGAACCGTGATTTTGTTATTTTCTAATTTTACAATTTCAGAGCTAATTAGTCTTTTGGATTCAGTCAATTCATTAATGCTTGTATCTTTTTTGAAACTCATTATGAGTTTTACAAAAAGAAATGATACAAAAATTATTAATAATGCCCTTAAGATTTTTCTTTTTGTTTCTTGCATATTTGGGTTTTTATTGATCAATAGTTAATAACTCTTATTTTAAGGATTGCAAATTTACTTTTTTTTACTTTTATATGTTTTAATTTTATGACAACTTTAAAATTGTACAATGAGACTATTTATTTGTTTTCTTTTAATCCCTTACCTTTCATTTTCACAAGAATTAAACTTGACATATGAACAAGCCAATACTATAGATTTTTCAAAAGACATAAAAAATTTCACTAAACTAAAATCTTACAAAACTAAATTTGGAACTGTCATAAAAGTAGGTGATACTCTTACCTTGGGAAAAGCAAAAAAAAATAAGGATAAGTATTATTTTGATGATTGTTATTCTTATATTGTTAATGGAAAAAGAAGAGGCAACAAACAAGATGATTACGAGTATTTACCGCATCACTTTTCAGAAGATAAAGTAGTTGTGTTATCTATCTTTGCTACTCATGCATGTTCAGATGAATATAAGCTATGGAACAGCAGAAAATCATTACCACTTTATGTCAGTCTATATGTGAAAAACCCAAGGAAGGGTTATAAATCTGGCTCATTTTTATCTACTATTGCCAATTCATCTTTTCGAACAATTGTTGACATCGACAAAGCCTTGGAGTTTAATGAAGTAGTAAATAGCAACAGACCTTTAACAAGATCTGAAGCAATTACTAAGTTAAAAGAAAGCAAGGATCTTTACGAATTGGGACTTCTTTCAGAAAAAGAGTATGATTCGTTGAGAGAAAAGCTTACTCCAATTATAATGAAAAAATAATTTTACGTTAGTGTATTTATCTCACTAACTATTAGCTATTTTTGTATAAAACAACACCAATGAAAAACATATTATCGTTTCTAGCAATTTTCTTTTTATTGCCACATATTTCTTGGTCTCAAAACAATGTAACTTTTCAGCTTGACATGAGCACTGTTGATCCAACAACATTTTCTGTTCCTGAGGTTAATGGTTCTTTTAACAGTTGGTGTGGAAATTGCGCTGCAATGACCGATCCTGACGGCGATAATGTTTGGGAAATTACCGTTGACTTAGCAAATGGCTCTTATGAGTTTAAATATTCAGCTGATAACTGGAGTATACAGGAGAGTTTGCTTCCTGGCTCTTTTTGTACAAATACAACCGGGCAATATACCAACAGAGTTTTAAATGTCTCTGGAGATACAACCCTTCCTGTTGTTTGTTGGGAGTCATGCAGTAATTGTAGTGCGGGACCCTCATCATATGATATTACTTTTGAGGTAGATATGCGAAATGTAAGCCAACCATTTACAACTCCAGAGGTTAATGGTAATTTTAACGGATGGTGTGGAAACTGTTGGCAAATGAGTGATGCAGATGGAGACAGCGTCTGGCAATTTCAAATGCTATTCGCCCCAGGAGACTCTATTGAATGGAAATATTCTGCCGACAATTGGAGCATTCAAGAAGATTTAGACTCTAGTCTTTCTTGTATAACAATAAACTACGACCCTGGAGCTCCTAACGGGTGGGGGTTTGTTAACAGGGTAGCTGTTATTAACAGCGATACTACTTTTTCTGCTGCTTGGAATTCTTGTGATGGATCCTTGTCAATAATAAGTGGATGTACCGACCCTTTAGCCTCAAATTATAATCCTTTGGCTACTGTTGATGATGGGTCTTGTTTATATAGCATAACATTTAATGTAGATATGAACTGTGAAGACTCCGCTTCATTTGGATTTGTTCATCTTGAGAGTCCTAATTTTGGTTGGTGTGGTGGTTGTGTACCAATGGCTGACCCGGACGGAGATGGTATTCATTCGGTTACTGTTGATTTAGCGCTAGGAAATTTCGAATACAAATATGCCGTAGATAATTTTGCTGGACAAGAAGATTTAGTAGATGACATGCTTAGTGGTGCTGCTTGTGCACCTATTACAGACTATTTTTCGTACGCAAATAGACAAGTTGCAATAAACCCGGGAGTTACAACATCTGACACATATGGATCATGTAGCCCATGTTTAATTGGTTGTACATCACCCGTTCCAACAAATTTATCAACAAATTGGGTAACAGATTCTAAGGCTGGAATCACATGGGATAATATGAATGATTCTTGCAACACAGTATTAAAATACTTTGTTCGCTATCGAGAATTAGGGACAAGTACATGGATTACTAAATCTGCTGGAGTCGGTAATGGTCTGTGTAACTTTGG
>PBAG01000004.1 GCA_002715885.1 Flavobacteriales bacterium
CTGGGGAACCTATCCTTTTCTTCCCTCAGGAAATATAATATCATCAGATATTAATACTGGTAACAACAACAATGGTAGANTGCTTGTTTACAGCAGAGATTTTCTTCAGGCATGTTATTTAGAAGGAAATGTTTCAGATATNACTAATTCTAATTCAATAACAAATGCGACAGTAGAAATTGTCAATCCTGTTTTAACGATACAAACAACTACTAATTTATCTGGAAATTACATGTCAGGTATAGCAAATGCATCATCATATGACATTATTTTTTCTGCTCCAGGCTATTTGTCTGATACTATAAATGCTAGCTTTACTAATGGAAATACAACTATAGTAAATGCGCAACTTCAACCAACGCTTCCTCTTAACACTACAGGAACTGTAGTTGACATTAATGGAAATGGAATTGAAAATGCTGATGTTTTAATATATAACTCAACAAACACATTAAATACTACCACTGACGCAAATGGTAATTTCAATATTAATGGAATTTATGAAGGAAATTATAATGTAATTGCTGGGTCATGGGGTTATATAACTTCTTGCTCAAATGAGTTTATTTCATCTACTTCGACTAACCAAATCATTTTACAAGATGGATATTATGATGATTTTACATTTGATTTTGGATGGAATGTTAGTGGAGGTATAACATCTGCAAATAATGGAATTTGGCAAAGAGGAAATCCTGAAGGAACAGATTATTATGGTGTTGATTTTAACCCAGAGAATGATGTTGACAACGATTGTTATGATTTTGCTTATGTAACTGGTCTCGCTTCTGGTAATTCAACTGGTGACAACGATGTTGACGATTACAATACAATTTTATCATCTCCTATTTTTGACCTTTCAACACCATTGAATAATGATGAATCATATATTTTAAATTATAATATTTGGTTTAATAATGATTTTCCATGGGGTGCTACTCCCAACGATTCAATTACAGTTAAAATATCAAACGGTGTTTTTACATCAACACTTGATATTATGACAGCCAATTCACCAAATCTTGCACAATGGAACTCTAGATCTTTTAATCTGAGCCAGTATATATCACTAAATAATACAATGCAAATCATTATTGAAACTGCTGATTGGGATGCACTTGGTGGGCACTGGGTTGAAGGAGGATTTGACAAATTTGAAATTACTGTTCAAAACTCCGTATCTACAGAAGAAGGTATAAAATCAACAAAAAATCTAATTGAAATAGTTGATTTAATAGGAAGAAAAGTAACCTCTTTNGATAATAAAGTTTTATTGTACATATATGATGATGGTTCTGTAGAGAAAAAAATCTTTATCCAAAATAAGTGATAAGTAAANAATCATTTGTAATTAACGGCTCTAGAGAAAAGGAAATTCTTTTAGATATTTCTTATTTAGAAAATCAATCTCCAAAATCTATTGTAATATTTTCACATGGCTTTAAAGGTTTTAAAGACTGGGGACCTTTCAATCAAATGGCCAACTCATTTGCTGAAAGTAATTTCTTTTTTATCAAATTCAATTATTCATATAATGGAACATCCATTNAAGAACCTTGTGAATTTGTCGACTTAGATGCCTTTGGTAATAATAACTTTTCAACTGAACTAGATGATTTAAAACTAATCATTGATTGGATATTTAGTAATAAATTTCAAAATGAATTAGACCTTAATCAAATTAATTTAGTTGGACACAGTAGAGGAGGAGCTATAAGTATTTTAAAAGCCAACGAAGATGATAGAATAAATAAAGTTGTTTCATGGGCTGCNCCATCNAATTTTATAAAAAGAATGGATGAATCTAAATTGGATATTTGGAAAAATGAAGGGGTTGCATATATTTTCAATTCAAGAACTAATCAAAATATGCCACTCTATTATCAGTTTTATGAAGATTGTTTAAAAAATAAANAAAGAATTAATATNGAAAATGCTTGTAGAAATTTATCNATCCCACATTTAGCAATTCATGGAAGTGATGATCCAACTGTCTTGATAGAAGATGTATATGATTTTAAATCTTGGAATGAAAAAACAAAAGTTCATGAAATAAAAGGAGCTAATCATGTATTTAATGTTTCGCATCCTTTNAAAGAAANTANTTTNCCTGATCATTTTCAAGAAGTTCTTGANAAAACTTTTANTTTTTTAAAANGTTAATCTAGCTGAAGCAGATTCTTTATAGTTGGTTACNATATCGTTTGATAAATACTTGTATTTTCCTGCAATTGCTATCATAGCTGCATTATCAGTACAATATTCAAATTTTGGAATATAAATTTTATAGTTATTTTGTATTCCAATATCAACTAATTTTTTTCTAAGGTATGAATTTGCAGATACTCCTCCTGCAATAGCGATATTTTTAATTTTATATTTTACACTTGCCTTTACAATTTTATCAATAAGAATAGAAACTATTGATTCTTGAATAGAAGCACAAAGGTCATTAAGATTATTTTTAATAAAATCAGAATCTTTTTGAACTTCAATATTAATTTTATTCATTATGGATGTTTTTAATCCACTAAAACTAAAATTTAAATTATCTACTTTAGGTTTAGCAAATGAAAATGCATTTATGTTTCCATCTTGGGCATATTTATCAATTAGCGGACCACCTGGATATTTTAGCCCTAAAACTTTTGCAGATTTATCAAAAGCCTCCCCAGCAGCATCATCTAATGTAGTTCCAACAATNTTCATTTTGTNATAGTTTTCTACTTTAACAATCTGAGTATGTCCACCTGAAACTGTTAAACATAAAAAAGGAAATTGAGGTTTTTTTTGTTCTTCATGCTCAATAAAATGTGCAAGTATGTGTGCTTGCATATGATTTACTGAAACTAAAGGTTTATTTAATGAAAATGCAAGTGATTTTGCAAAAGAGCTTCCTACAAGAAGAGATCCTAATAAACCCGGACCTTTTGTAAAAGATATTATATCTATGTCTTCTTTTTTAATTTTGGCAGATTTGATTGCAACGTCTACAACAGGAACAATGTTTTGTTGATGTGCTCTTGATGCAAGTTCTGGAACCACTCCACCGTATTTTTCGTGTATACTTTGGTTTGCAATTATGTTAGAAAGGACTTTTGATCCTTTTATTATAGCAGCAGAAGTTTCATCACATGAAGATTCAATTCCTAAAACAATCAAGTCTTTAACTATTTAAATTTTTAAGTGTGTGACCCATTTTATCTCTTTTTGTTTGTAGATAAAACTTATTGTGTTCATTAGATTCAATTTCAATTGCGACAGAATCNACAATTTCAATNCCGTAACCATTTAGTCCAACNCTTTTCTTAGGATTGTTAGACAATAANTTGATTTTACTAACATTCATTGCTCTTAGTATTTGAGCACCTACACCATAATCTCTATGATCAGGTAAAAATCCTAACTCAATATTTGCTTCTACTGTATCTCTTCCCATTTCTTGAAGTTCGTAAGCTTTAAGTTTATTTAGTAATCCTATTCCTCTTCCTTCTTGATTCATATATACCAAAATTCCCTTACCTTCATTTTCAATTTGTTTTAAGGCTGCATGAAGTTGTGGACCACAATCACACCTACATGAACCAAAAATATCACCAGTAACGCACGATGAGTGAACTCTTACTAAAACCTCATCATTTTTGTCCCAATCACCCTTGTAAATAGCCATGTGAATTTGATCATTGGTTATTTGTTTAAATCCTTTTAATTTAAAATCTCCAAAATCGGTTGGTAATTTAACATCAACTTCTTCAGTTATTAAACTTTCATTTTGTAATCTGTACTCAATCAGATCCTTTATTGTTATAAATTTTAAGTTAAATTTTTTAGCAATATTGTGTAGCTCAGGAGTTCTAGCCATTGATCCATCTTCATTTAAGATTTCTACAATAACTCCAGCAGGCTCCAATCCAGCAAGTCTAGCTAGATCTATTGATGCTTCAGTATGACCTGCACGTCTTAAAACTCCTCCTTCTCTTGCTTTTAGAGGAAAAATATGCCCAGGTTTACCTAATTGATTCTTGTCAGTTTTTGGATCAACTAAAGCTTGAATGGTCTTAGATCTGTCAGAAGCTGAAATTCCTGTTGTGCAACCGTTACCAATTAGATCAACAGAAACTGTAAATGGTGTTTCAAAAGCCGCTGTATTTTTTCCAATCATCAAGTCAAGACCTAATTCCTCACATCTTTTTTCTAGAAGAGGAGTACAAATTAAACCTTTGCCATGCGTTGCCATAAAATTTATCATTTCTGGAGTTACTTTTTCCGCAGCAGCAACAAAATCTCCTTCATTTTCTCTGTTTTCGTCATCAATAACTATTACAACCTTACCTTCTTTGATGTCTTTTATAGCTTCCTCAATTGTGTTAAATTTCATATTTAAAAATTATTTTGCAAAATTAGTTATTTATGATTATTAAATTATTTATTTATTGTGATATAATTAGTAAGATTTGGAAGTTTAGAATTTCTCACAGCTAAAAATATCAATAGGATTGAAATAGGAAGGAATATAATGTTTGCTATCCACATTCCCTCAAATGGAGTTGCTGACAAGTCCTTTGCTGTTTTTTCACCAGTTATACTAATAACATAATAAATTACAAATAAAATAATTGATACCAATAAGGGTATACTAAATCCCCCTTTGCGGATTATAGACCCAACAGGTGCACCTATCATAAACATTATAATACAAGCAAAAGCTAGAGATATTTTTCTATGCCATTCTATTTTATGCTTAGCTATTATAGATTTTTTATAATTTATATCGTCTGCATTAGATTTTGAAACAGATTTTAGAATTCTCAGTTTATTTATTGCAGTTTCATAAACTTTTTTTTGATTAGAAAAGTTTAATGAAACTATTGTATCTAATTCATTTTCATTATTATATTTATAATTTTCATAAAGTCGATTTCTGTTTAAACCTTTTTTTTCTTTAAGTTTTTTTTCTAAAGAATCTATTGAATGTATTAATTGTTGATTATTCAACATGGCATAATGTCCTTTATATAAAAGCTCACTGTTTTTAAGATCAAAACTTGANAGGTCAAACTTTATTAAATTTTTTTCAAAGGATATCTTTCTATGATTAGACTTTTTATTTTTTTCTTTATCAGAAATTTCAATATATGAATTTCCATTGTAGAGTGTAAGTTCCATATATTTTTCATCTTGAGATATTTCCATTTTACCAGATTGAGCGGTAATAACTTTTTTATTTCCATTATTTTGAGTGTGATCATAAATTAAAATTTCTTTTAAAATATTGTCACTGGATTCTTTACTATTTATTTTAATGCTATATCCATCAATATCATTATAAAAAATACCTTCTTTAATATTAACAGATGGTTTTTTCTTTTTAATGTCGTATAGTAAACTTCCACCTTTATAATTAGCTATTGGCATAACATAATTTGAAAATAGATATGAAAATGAAGAAATTAATATTATCACTATAAATAGAGGTTTAAATACTTTTAATAATGATATTCCAGATGACTGTAAGGCTGCAAGTTCATTATCTTCTCCATGCTTTCCAAGCACCATTACACTAGAAATTAAAACAGCTATTGGAAGAGCTAGAGGAACAAATCTAGCAATAGAATACATCATTAGTTCACCAACTTGAGCAATTGTTAANCCTTTACCTATTAAATCATCTATATATTTCCATAAAAATTGCATTAATAGAATAAACAAAACAATAAATAAAGAAGCTAGAAAAGGACCAATGAAAGATCTAAATAGGTATAAATTAATTTTTTTCAATTAGGCTATGAGCCAATAGCTCGTTTAAGATTTTCAAATTGTTGTTCCCAAAGCATAATTTGTTCTTCCTTTTCTTCTGAATCTTCAGCAAAATCAGTTATAATAAGTGAAACATCTGATGTCATTTCATCAACTTGTATTTTAAATTCGAAATAGGATTCCTTATATTCATCATCAAGCCATTTAAATTGAATGAACTTATTTGTCTTCTTTTTTAAAATTTTAGCTGATTGTTCACTATCATCCCAAAAGAATGTGTAAACATTNTTCTTTAGATTCACATTATCAGCAAACCATTCTGCTAAACCACTTGGTGTACTTAGTCTTTTATATAAAACATTAACAGATGAATTGATTGGTAACTCAATTGAATATTTTATTAAATCTGACATATCTTTTTTAATTTTGCTATCNATTCCNCAAAGATAAGATTAAAATGTCATTGGAACAATCAAATNTAAATCAAGGTAATTTTTTATTTAAATACAGAGGTCAANTACCNATAATACTNTTNTTATTTTCCATTCCTTTNATAAAATATTCTGCTAGNTATNAAACAACTTATTACTTTGTTTTNTTTTCAATTTTANTTACNGTATTNGGCTATNTNATNAGATTTTATACAGTTGCNACAACACCAAAAAATACAAGTGGAAGAAATACAAATAAACAAATAGCAGAAACACTTAATAAGACTGGTAGTTACTCNTTAGTAAGGAATCCATTATATCTTGCAAATTATTTNATATGGAGTGGTATTTCNTTATTTACTTTTAATATTTATTTTNTGATTTTNATGTCCATATTTTTTTATTTGATTTACAGTAAAATAATNAAGGCTGAAGAATTNTTTTTAAAATCAAAATTNGGNAAAGAATATGAAATATGGTCTAANACNGTTTCATCCTTCTTTCCNAANAAAATTAATTTTATAAAATCAAGTATTCCNTTTTCANCTNTNTCTATATTAAGAAGAGAGTANTCAAGTGTTCTTTCTGGANTAATTGGTTTTATTTTTATTGANATTCTAAGAAATTATTTTGAAAANNAATCTTTCTTTTTGTCANGNAGCATTACATATANTNCCNTNATTTTAATTTTTATTGTTTTGATTTTAAGAACTTTAAAANATCATACTAATTTATTAAATGAAAAAGATCGNTCATAAATTTTAAATTCTTCTATCTAAAATAAGTTAAAATATTATCTTTGNNANCTTATTTGGCGTGGTAGCTCAGTTGGTCAGAGCGCAGGATTCATAACCCTGAGGTCGGGAGTTCAAGTCTCCCTCACGCTACNATANAAAACAGAATTTTATAATTCTGTTTTTTTATTNATTANAGATCATATTTAAGAATTCGATTTTATAAATTTGCTTTATATTAATTAATTATGATTCATTTAGAGCTTTCTCACTTCCACAAAGAAATTGGTGGTAAAATGATTGATTATTCTGGCTTTAATATGCCAGTACAGTACGAAGGTGTAATTGCAGAACATTTATGTGTTAGGGATAATGTTGGTGTTTTTGATGTTTCACATATGGGCGAAATATTTATTCATGGAAAAGAAGCAAAACTTTTTCTACAGTATATAACTTCAAATAATGTAGATAAACTATTTCCTGGCAAAGTTCAATATTCGTGTTTACCTAATAAAAATGGAGGTATAGTTGATGATATATTAGTATACATGCTAAAAGAAAATTCTTTCATGCTTGTTGTAAATGCATCCAATATTCAAAAGGACTATGATTGGTTAACCTCTAACAATTCATTTGATTGTATAATCGATAATAAATCAAAAGATTTTTCACTTCTCGCTGTTCAGGGACCAAAATCCAAAGATCTCATTCAAAAGTTAACAGATGCAGATTTAAATAGCTTAGATTATTATACCTTCANAACCAATAANATTTTAGACATTAANGATGTTTTAATCTCNCGAACTGGATANACTGGNGAGCTGGGNTATGAACTTTATGTAAAAAATAAAGATGTAAAAAAATTATGGGANATATTNTTTTCAAATGAAGACANNCTNAAACCTATCGGTTTAGCAGCNAGAAATACATTAAGATTAGAAAAAGGTTTCTGCTTGTATGGAAATGATATAAATGATACAACATCACCTTTAGANGCTGGTTTAGNTTGGATAACAGATCTTAGCACAAATTTTATTAATTCATCTAATCTAAAAAAACAAAAAGAAAATGGATTAGAAAAATCTTTAATTGGNTTTGAAATTATTGGAAAAGGTATTGCAAGACAAGATTATGAAGTATATAATTCAAATAATGANANNATTGGTATAGTNACATCAGGATCNATGTCTCCAAGCTTAAATAANGCNATAGGAATGGCTTANATNAAANCNTCAGAAATACATNTGAATAATNATTTACTANTAAANGTAAGAAATAAGTTTATTGANGCTAAAATTGTTAATGTTCCTTTTCTNTAATGTNNAATAAACAAAATATTCAAGTTTGCTTAGTNTCAGATTTATTTAGTAATTATANTTTATCAAAAAANAGTATTGTTGTTGTTGTNGATCTTTTAAGAGCNACATCAGTTATTTCAACTGCATTTCATTACGGAATTAAAGAAATANTTCCNGTNTCTAGTCTTAGAAGAAGCNAAAGANTACNTAGGATTAGAAAATACNATTGTAGCTGCNGAGAGAAATGCCGAACCAATTGANGGTTTCGANTANGGTAATTCTCCTTTTCAATACATGAATTCAAATATTNTTAATAAAAGACTNGTNTTGACAACAACAAATGGTACAAAAGCAATNAANAAAGCAAAAAACTTTCAAGTAATTACATCAAGTTTTATAAATATNGAATCCGTAATTAAATACTTAGCNAGTTTAGAAAATGACATCTTNGTACTATGTTCTGGATGGAAAGGTGTTTTTAATTTAGAAGACTCAATTTTTGCAGGTCATTTAGTGTATNATTTAAATAAAATAAAAGAATTAAATATAAACTGTGATTCTGTTTTAGCTTCTCTTGANCTTTATAATAACGCNAAAAANGATTANTTTAAGTTTTTAGAGAATTCTGCACACAGAAAAAGATTAAAGCATTTAAATATNGAGAAGGACACCTTATTTTGTTTNAATCCAGATATCAAATCAGAAATAATTCCNANNTTAAAAGANGGTAAGTTAATTCGAATGAATTAATTAAGCATNACAGGCATAACAAGCATTAATGTATCTTCATTTTCTTCTTGACTATCAAGAGGTAAGATTATTCCNGCTCTATTTGGNGCACTCATTTCTAAACATATTTGTTCTGAGCCAATGTTATTAAGCATATCNATTACAAATCTTGAATTAAATCCAATCTCAATATCTTCNCCTTCATAACTACATGTTAATCTTTCTTCAGCCTTATTTGCGAAATCAAGGTCCTCTGATGTAATTTGAAGTTGNCTTCCTGCAATTTTNAGTCTGATCTGATGAGTAGTTTTACTNGCATAAATAGATACTCTTTTAATAGANTTTAATAACTCATCTTTNTTAATTACTAACTTATTAGGATTATCTTTTGGAATTACTGCATCATAATTTGGATANTTACCNTCAATTAATCTNCAAACTAANGTAATATTATCAAGAATGAANTTAACGTTTGTATCATTNAAATCNACGTTNATTTCTGAGTCACNATCAATATTATTTTTTAANATNGATAATGGTTTTTTTGGAAGAATAAACGAAGAACTTGAACTNGAAGATANNTTNGATCTTGTNTGTTTAACNAATTTGTGNGCATCAGTAGCAACAAAAGTTANACTTTCATTNGATAGCTCACAAAANACACCTGACATTACAGGGCGTAATTCATCATTACCACTTGCAAAAAGNGTCTTATTTATTGCATTTAAAAGAACTGATGATGAAATAATNAATGATGATGATGATGANAATTCTGGNACTTTAGGAAATTCATTAGCATCTTGGCCAGCNAGNTTNTAATTNCCATTNTCTGAGCTTATTTCAATTCCNTTTGTTTCTTCATCAATTAAAAANGTNAGTGGNTGGTTNGAAAAAGTTTTAAGNGTATCAATTAANATTTTTGATGGAATTGTAATTTGACCGTTTGAGGAAGATTCAGTTGTGATATTTGATATCATTGTAGTTTCTAAATCAGATGCAATAATCTTTATTTTTCCATCTTCAATATCAAAAAGAAAATTATCTAGTATAGGAAGTGTATTACTTGAGCTGATAACACCGCTTAATTTTTGCAATTCTTTTAGTAGGGTAGTGCTGTTTACAATAAATTTCATTCGTATATATATTATTTTTTTTCTCTCTCAAATATAAATTATTAACTAAAATATAAGCTATAAATTTATTGTTAAATCATCAATAGATATAAACACTTTGTTAAAAACATATTTTTGAATAAGCATAAATTCTCCTCCGTTCAGTCTAGCATACATTCTCTCAACATTTGGCTCAGATTGATTTTTATTATCATTTCTCTTGCTAAATGAAAAAACATCAAGTATATCAATTTTATTATTGTGCTTAATTGTTAATTTATACAATTGTTTTTCTGATGAAATATCTACATTAAAACCTTTATATTTTTCACAATTAATATTAGAAAATAAACTAAAATATTCCATTATCTGATTTGATGTATATTTAATGGTTTTTCCATTATAATCAAGTATTTTTAAAGGATTAGTTAAAATTTGAAATGATTGCTGCGGGTTTCGAAGGTTTTGTAATGAGATTTCATTAATATTTTCACTATCAATATTAAAAATAGTATTATCTCTCCAGCTAGTAATATCTAATTCGTATCCCTGAATTCCATATCTGGGTGAAAGAAAGCCATTGAAGCCTGCAATATGAACTACATAAGGATTATCAGCTCCCTGCATTAACATATATGTTCCAAGATGGTTATTTGTTGAACCACCAACTGTATATGTTTTTACTTTATTCTTATAATATATTTCAACTTTTACTCCTGTAGTTGCAAGTTGTGTTATTACATTATTGTATGAAGTATTAGAAACAGGTCTTTGAACTTCNAGTTCTCCNACAGTATTTAACAAGGTAGAAATAGCATCATTTCTAACATTATATAATTCATTTACAATCCATCTTTTATCTTTTTTGACAAGNGTTAAATTTGTTCCTTTTCTGTCGCTTAGAAAAATTTTTTCAATACTATCAATGTCTTCAATTGCAAATTTCTTTTCAGATTCAATTTTTAATTCTTTAGTGTAATTGTAAAAGAATAAAATGAGACCAGAAAAAAGGAAAAAAAATAAAAACTTTTTAATCATACTTTATCTTATATATTTTGTTCAAAAATAATATTGTAAGTAAAAATATTAACAGAGGNAGTANAAGATTAATCAAAACAATTAGATTTTTATTTTCATTAATTAATTTATTGTCCAATAATCTTAATTTAATATTCTTTGAACGTAGTTTTATTGTACCACTATTATCTGTCAAATATTGAATTGAATTCATCAAAAACTTTTTATTTCCTTCAAAAATAAAATTTATGTATTTGTCATATCCAAGAGGATAAACGCTTCCATTTTTTAATTCCTCATTAGCGATTAAATCNCCGTCTGATACTACAATTATACTGGTACTATCGCTTTCATTTTTAAATTTTATATTATTATTTTTTGGAACAATTCTGTTTTTAAAAACAGAAGTAAACCTTCCACTTAACAAGACAGCAAGAGGCAGATTACTTTTGTTGAAACTCTCCGAGGGAGGAGGATTTTCAATTATACCTAAACTAACTTTTGTTGGAGTTTGAACAACTCTTGAATTTATAGAACTCTCTAATAAAATTGTTTTTTTAATATTATTTTTTATTGTATCAATAGAACTAATAAAATCACATTTAATTCCGTCAATATTTTTTGAAATTGGGTGATTTATATTGCTTGATACAAGTGGATAATAAGGCCATTTAAAAAGTTCTTGTATAGGTCTATTATTACTGTATCCAGTAACTATTGGTATTTCAGTTGATCTTAAATCTTGTACTAAATTAGGGTTGACTCTAACGCCATATTTAAAAAGTTGATCATCTAGATTCAAATCATTTTTAATTGAAACAAAATATCCATTTTTATTGTTGAGACTATCTAATGCAGCAATTGCACCATCAATTAATAAAAGTAGTTTTCCACCNTTCATNACATACTGATCAATTAAAAATTTATCAAGTTTATTNAACGGAATAGTTGGTTTTGCAATGATTATTAGCTTATATCTATTTAGATTTTTTAATTGAAGAGAAATATTTGGTTGATTGTTTGTGCTATCATACTCAAACTCTTTTATATTAAACTCATCTACATTATAATAATAGTTTAGATTATTATTATCACCATTAACTGAGTTTGTAATATCAAATATTTGATTNCTTGATAATTGTCCATTGCCTGTGATAAAAGCAATATTATCTTTTTTGGTTCTTGTAATTTTATCAATAGCTGAAATTAAATGAAACTCTATATTTTCAATGGAGTTATTAATATTTTCCTGAGATGATATAGAGAAATTATTTTCTAATAAATTAATTACCTCTCTTTTTTCCTTATAATACATAATGGCACCAGGAAAAATAATTTTTCTAGAGGTTTCATTATTTTTTTTAATTGTTAGATCAGTTGGATATAAACCTTGATCTTGAAGTTGTTTATATATTTCCTCTCTTTTATTTTTATCCTCATCATTGGGATCAATAAATTCAAATTCAATTAATTTATTTTGATTACTAATATTTGTCAAAAAGTTTTTTATTGATGTTTTAAGCATTTGAAATCCACTTGGAAGTTCTCCATTTAAATAAACCTTCACGCTTATAATATCGTCTACATTTAAAAGTATCTCTTTACTATTTTCAGATAAGGTATATTTCTTATCTTCAGTAAGATCAATTTTAAAATTTAAATAGTTTGAAATAATGTTTAGAATTAAGACTATAATAAATATTGAAAAAACTTTACTTTGTTTATTCATGACTTAGCTCTTTTCAATTCTTGATTCACAAAGAACAATAAATAATAATGTTACTGAAAANAAGTAAACTAAGTCTGAAACAGAAATAAGTCCTTTACTTAATAACTCATAATGTTTTAAAATTCCAAACTTTTGAATTATTAAGCTAATACTACCATTTTCAAAAATCTGACTAATTAGGTCAAANCCATACAAAAAGAATAAATTTAATAATACACTTACAATAAATGAATTTAATTGATTGCTAGAAAGAGATGAAGAGAAAACTGAAATTGCTGTAAAAACAGAACATAAAAAAAACAATCCTAAATATGATCCAAAAGTTGCAGCAACATCCATATTACCAATATCTTCACCCAAAAAATAAATAGTAATTGGATAAACAAGTGTTGGAATAATAGATAATAATATTACAAAATAAATTGATAGATATTTTGCTAAAACAATTTCTAATTTTTTGAGAGGTTTAGAAAATAAAATATCAATAGTTTCATTTTTATACTCTTCTGAAAATGATCTCATTGAAATTGCAGAAATAAAAATTAAAAAAATAATAGGAGAGAGGGNGAAAAATGTATTTAATTGAGCGTATCCATCCTCAAGGATATTTAAATTAAATAAATCAGTAAATAAAATTAAACTGTAAAACAAGAGTAAAAGGCAAACAGTTAGTATTCCAATTTTATTCTTTGTAAAAAGTAAAAGTTCTTTTTTAAATAAAGCAATCATCAAAAATCTATTCTTATTGTATCAAAAAAATTTAGTCCTAATAAAGTATTTGCATTACCTTGATTTATTGAAATTTGAAGATAATTATTACTATTAAAAATAGCTAATTTCTCAGCAATTTCTACTTCTTTATATTTGGTTGAAATTTTCTTAATTTCCTCATCTTCTCTTCCAAACAAAATAGAAAAATTTCTATTGCCAATATACTTTTGAAAAGTTTTTAAGTCAACATTTGTTATTGCATTACCATATGAATCAATATATGTCACTATACCTTTTAAACTATTAGTTTCTATAACAGGCATCAAGAGATTTTTTTTGACTTTAAAATCATTTATTTCTTTTCCAATTACTTCTAATGTACCTCCTCTTTTTAAGTGACATGCAGCNGTGACAAAAACATCTCTGGACGCAAAGGTTANGTAATCCGTTTTTTGATTGATATTTAATGAAATAATTTTATCAGGTTTAAAATCGTCTAACAGAATAGAGAAAAAACCATTATCAGCTCCAATAAAATACTGTCCGTGTGCATAAACAGCTATATGATCATTGTCAACTGATAATTCATCATCTATTGCAATAATATGCACTGTGTCTCTTGGAAAATCCTTAAAACAATTCTTTAAAACATAGGCAGCTTGTAATATATTAAAACTCTCAATTTCATGACTGATATCTATAATATTTACATTTTCAAGTTGACNAAAAATACTAGCCTTCAAAGAAGGTAAATAGTGATCCTTATATCCTAAGTCAGAAGTTAGAGTTATAATGGACATTTATTAATTAAAAATGTGTTGTAGAAGTAGATTAAAAGTTGTTATTTCGTATTTCAAAATTAAAAAGAAATTGATGAATGAATTAAGTAATGAGTGAGAAATTAATAACAATAAAGGATACAGATTTAAATAAAATATTAGGATCAAACAACTCAAAGTTTGATAAAATNAAAAAATTGTTTCCCCATGTTAAACTAATTTCTAGAGGTGACAAATTAAAAATAGTTGGTGCAAAAAAAGAAATAAATCATTTTGAATCAAAATTTACTTTATTCATTGATCATTTAAATAAGTACAATTCACTTACATCAAATCAAATAGAAAGAATAGTAGAAGGAAAGGAAAATATTTTAAATGGTGATTCAAAGGTTATTGTACATGGTAAAAATGGTGTTTTAATAAAAGCTAAAACATTAAATCAAAGNAAATTGGTTGATGCAATNGANAAAAATGATGTTGTTTTTGCTATTGGTCCNGCTGGAACAGGAAAAACNTATACTTCAGTTGCTCTTGCAGTAAAGTACTTNAAAGAGANAAAAGTTAAAAGAATAATTTTAATACGTCCTGCAATTGAGGTTGGAGAAAATCTTGGATTTCTCCCGGGAGATCTAAAAGAAAAATTAGATCCTTACATGCAGCCAATTTATGATGCACTTTTTGATATGATTCCATTTACAAAATTAAATGACTACATAGAAGATGGTACTATTCAAATTTCACCGCTTGCTTTTATGAGAGGAAGAACTCTAGATAATGCCTTTGTTATATTAGATGAAGGTCAAAATACAACCTCACACCAAATGAAAATGTTTCTAACAAGAATGGGTGAATCTGCTAAATTTATGATTACAGGTGATTTAACTCAAATAGATCTTCCACAAAGTAAAAAATCTGGACTAATACATGCTAAGAAAATATTAAAAGACATTAAAAATATCAGCTTTGTAGATCTAGATGAAAAAGATATAATAAGACACAAATTAGTCAAACAAATTATTAATGCTTACAAATAAAAAAATGAATACAATTACACAAACAAATTTTAATTTTTCAAATCAAACAAATCTTTACAAAGGAAAAGTAAGAGATGTATACACTATAAACAATGATAAACTTGTGATGATAGCTTCAGATAGAATTTCAGCATTTGATCATGTATTACCAAAAGGAATTCCTTATAAAGGACAGGTTTTAAATCAAATAGCTTCAAAATTTTTAGATGCTACATCAGATATTGTTCCAAATTGGAAAGAAGCCAGCCCAGATCCAAGTGTAACTGTTGGAAAAAGATGTGAACCATTTAAAGTCGAAATGGTTATTAGGGGATACCTAACTGGACACGCATGGAGAGAATATAGATCAGGCAAAAGATTGCTTTGTGGTGTTTCAATGCCTGAAAATATGGTTGAAAATGAAAAATTTCCTTCTCCAATTATTACTCCAACAACAAAAGCCGATGTTGGACATGATGAAGATATAACAAGAGAAGAAATACTAGAGACTAATCTTGTAAGTGAAAATGATTACAAAAAATTAGAGGAATATACATACGCACTTTTTCAAAGAGGAACAGAAATGGCAAAAGAAAAAGGATTAATTTTAGTTGATACTAAATATGAGTTTGGAAAAGACTCAAATGGTGTTATAACTCTAATTGATGAAATTCATACGCCNGATTCATCAAGATACTTTTATTCTGATGGCTATAATGATAGAATCAAAAACAATTTACCTCAAAAACAACTATCAAAAGAGTTTGTTAGACAATGGTTAATAGAGAATGGATTTCAAGGCAAGGAAGGCCAAAATATTCCTCATATGTCTGATGATTATTGCAATGAAGTATCNGAAAGATATATTGAACTTTTTGAATTGATTACTGGTGATAATTTTGTAAAAGAAGATGTTTCTAATGTTTTGAATAGAGTTGAAGAAAATATTTCAAACTACTTAAATAGTTAGTAATTGTTTGTTTCGGCTTACAATAACCTAGAATTTTCGATTCTTATAGTACTTTTAGTTTGTTGGTTATTCTTTATTGTTCAGCTTATATATAGCATATACTTTTTTAGAAAATTAATTTTTTTCAAAAGAAAAAAAAGTAACTATAAACCAAATGTATCTGTTATTATATGTGCTAAAAATGAATTTGATAACCTCAAAAAAAATCTAAAATCTATTCTCAATCAAGATTATATTAACTACGAAGTTATTGTTGTTAATGATCAATCTAACGATAAAACTGCAGATCTATTAAAAGAATATGAGAAAACTTATTTTAGGTTAAAAGTGGTGAATATTGATGAACATGTTAATCATATAGTTGGTAAAAAATTTGCTCTAACATTGGGAATTAAAACTGCTAAATATGATTATGTTTTACTAACTGATGCTGACTGTTTTGTTGATAGTAAAAAATGGATTTCATCTATGGTATCAAACTTTAAATCTTCAGATATAGTTCTTGGATTTGGGGGATATGTAAAGGATAAGAGCATACTTAATAAATTAATTCGATTTGATACTTTTTTAGTAGCCATACAATATTTTTCTTACGCCTTAAAATCAATGACTTATATGGGAGTGGGAAGAAACCTAGCATACAAAAAAGAATTGTTTTTCAACAATAAGGGATTTGCAAGTCATATGGGTATTTCTTCTGGTGATGATGATTTGTTTATCAGAGAAGTTGCTAAAAAAAGTAAAGTTTCTATTGAGCTATCTGAAANGTCACATACATTATCCAATGCAAAAGATTCTTGGAAAGAATGGTATTCTCAAAAAAGAAGGCATCTATCGACCTCTCCATTTTATGATAATAAAATTAAGTTTTTACTTGCTTTTTTTAGTATATCTCAGTTAATGTTTTTATCAGCCTTACTTTTTTTAATAATTAANAAGACATCTTACTTTGTTTGGGGACCACTAATTTTATTAAAACTATTATTGGTTTTCCTTACAAACTACCCTTTGATGAAAAAGCTAAATTGCATGGATTTATTAATTTTTTCTCCTCTGTTNGAGGTTANTAATTTATTAATGCAAGGATCTTTGTTTATTTTTAGTATTAACCATAGTCATAATAAATGGTAGGATTATGAAATTAATTTTAAAATATTTTACTAACCTAACTAGAGAACAAATTAAAAGGTTTGAAGAATTATATATNCTTTATAATCATTGGAATGCTAAAATTAATGTAGTATCCAGAAAGGATATTGATGAATTATATTTAAAACATGTCTTACATTCACTTTCAATTNCAAAAATAATTCAATTCAAAAAAAACACTTCAATACTTGATGTAGGAACTGGAGGCGGTTTTCCTGGCATTCCATTAGCAATATTATTTCCAGAGTGTAAATTTTTACTTGTTGATAGCATTAATAAAAAAATTAATGTTGTTGAAGAAATAACCAAATCACTTAAGTTAACAAATGTTTCTTTTAAAGCTATTAGGGTTGAAAAATTAGACTCAAAGCACGAATTCATCATTTCAAGAGCTGTTACTAAAATGAACAAGTTTAAAAAGCTAGTGAAAGGCAGAATTTCTTCTGAAAATAAAAATCATATAAAAAATGGTATTCTTTATCTCAAAGGTGGAGATTTAAAGGATGAAATGAAGAATATTAATCATAAAATATATAATATCTCAGATTTTTTTGAAGAAGATTTTTTTGAAACTAAAAAGATTGTTTATGTAGAAAATTAGACTTTTTGACAGTAGTAAACTATTTCTTTTTTNTCTAAAGCATATCTTTCAACTAATTTCTTATCTATTTCATTTATATAGTTGCTCTCTGTTACTTTAAAGCCTGCATTTGATAGCTTAGAGGCATAATCACGACCAAATAGTCTTAAATGATCGCTTTGCCAGTATAATCGTTCCCTTTCTCTTGGATCTGTAATATTTTTATCTTCAATAGTTTTGGGATTATTATAATCAATAGGTACTTGAAAAATTCCCCATCCTCCTGGCTTCATCACTCTATAAAATTCTTTCATCACTTTAGAATAATCGTCAACATGTTCCAAAACATGATTACAAATAATAACATCAAAAGTGTTATCATTAAATTGAATATTATGTACATCCATTTTGATATCAGCCCAAGGAGAGTTTAAATCAGCAGTTAAATAGTCCAAGTTTGACATATTTTTAAAAATTTTAATGAAGCAATACTCTGGAGCTATGTGAAGGAACTTTAATTTATCAGTAAAAAAATTAGTTTTATTCTTTAAAAATAACCACATGAGTCTATGACGCTCAAGACTTAAACTATCAGGAGCAATGGCATTTTCACGGGATTTTAATCTTCCGTAAGGCAACAATTTTCGGTATGTTTTTCCATTTATGGGGTCTTCAAATTTATTGCCTCGTAGAAAAAGTGAAAAAAATTTTAAAAAGAAATGACTTACATGCTGTAAATAATGTCTTGGAATAATTCTAGTAGCAATTGAAATCAGTAATTTCATCTTTTAATCTAAATTAAAATATTTTGAAAATCCCATTTTCTTTAACATTTTCTTTTCAAAATTCCAAAAAAACTTAAACTGCCCAAAGAAAAATCCAACAATTAAAATTAATATTTGGTAAACTGGAAAAACTATTATCAATCTTAAAGGAGTAAATATCCATGAGCTAACATTCTCTTTCTCTAGACCTATAAAATTTAAGATTGGATCGCTTACAACTAAAGAGAGAGAGCCAGTAATTGCAAATACAATTAAAATTAAAATAATTTGAAAATTACTTTTGATACCCCATTTATCTTTTAATTTTTCAATCCATTTCATTTTACAAAAATAGATAATTAATTATTGATTTTTAGCTTATATAGAGCCAAAATACTAGAGAGCCCAACAATCATGGCAAGAGAATAAAAAACAAAAGATATGTCAGAATAATCAGTAATATACCCCAAAATAGGGGCTATTATTGCAAATGAGATTCTTATTATAAAGCTTCTTAATGATAAAACAGTAGCTCTTCTTTCAGAGGAAGAGTTAATATTTATTAAATTTCTAAGAGTTGGTGTAATAATACCACGAATTAAGTAAATAAATACAATAAAAATTAAGCCATACATTGAAATGTTATACCCCAATAATATAAATGAAATGACCATAATTAATGATATATAAATTAACAAATTTTTATGCTTAAATAAATAAGAATAATAAGAGGTGATTCCAGTAATTATATTCAGTCCTGCCCAAATAATTCCGTAATAAAAAAGTGGAGTTTCTATTTCTATTAAAAATGGTTGAACGAACCATGCAATTGAAAGAGTTCCTATACCCATAGATGAAGAATATATTATATACCATTTCAGCTTATTTTCTTCAAAAAATGTTTCTTTAACTACAAGCCAAATTGATTTAATACTTTTTGCAAGTTTATATGAACTTTCCGGTTCAACTAAAGAGTANGATATTGGAATACTAAAAAATAAAACAAATGTTTGAATATAAACAGGTAAGTCTAATGAAGTAATTGCTAAAAAACCTCCTATTACTCCAGCGATACCTTCTGAAACATTACCTATTCCATAATTTTTTCCTTCAACTTTAGTGTAGTCTTCGTCTTTTTTAAGTTGTAACAAAGTATCATATATTAATGCACTGTCAGCACCTGAAATNAGACTTCCCCCAATTCCTAATAAAATTTCAGCAATAAAAAACTCATTGAAACCTGAAAAAAAAGAAAAAATTAAATAACCTATAAATGTTAAAATTGACCCATAAAAAAGTGATAGTCTTCGACCGTAAATATCTGCAAAAAACCCAGATGGAATTTCAAGAACAGCAACTGTAAATGAATAAGTAGCTTGTAGTATCATAATTTGGGTTAATGAAAGACCATGTTTCTCAAAAAAAAGTACAATTATTGGCATGACAATCATAAACCATTTAACTGCTTTTAAAAGATACATTTTATTAATATTACCTTCTAAATTCATTATGATCTTGGGTGAAATTGCATGATATTGCTACGCAAATAATCCTTATCTAGATGAGTGTAAATTTCTGTTGTAGTTATACTTTCGTGACCCAGCATTTCTTGTACAGCTCTTA
>PBAG01000005.1 GCA_002715885.1 Flavobacteriales bacterium
TATTGGGAAATATATCACCTAATGGGAGATCCATCACTCATGCCATATGTAGGTGTTCCGACTGTTCTGAATGTAACACACAACTCAATTTTACCTATTGGAGCAACAACCTTTACCGTAAATACAGAAGAAAATGCATATGTGGCAATCTCAATAAATGGTATTTTATTGGATGCTAAATTATGTGATGCCTCAGGGGTAGTAAATCTAAATTTTAATCCAATTTCTAATGTTGGTACAGTCGATATTGTTGTTACAAAACAGTTTAAACAACCTTATATCAACACTATTCAGGCAATATCACCAAACGGCCCATATGTAAATGTTACAAATAATATAATATCTGATATAAGTGGAAATAACAACTCATTAGCTGATTATAGTGAAATAATAGGCTTAGATGTAGATCTTTTCAACCTTGGAGGTGGTAATTCTCAAAATTTAAATTTGCTTCTTTCTACTTCTGATCCGTACATAACTATTTTAGATTCTNTGNAATCAGTTGGAGCTATAAATTCAAACCAAACACTAACAACAAATAATGCTTTTTCATTTCANGTTGCTGATTTTGTNCCTGACCAACATCTTGCTTTATTTCAGCTTNNTNTAAGTGATTTACAAGGAAATACATGGAACTCAAATATTAATGTAACCTTAAATTCACCAATTTTAAATCATGTTAACTTTTCAATTGATGACATAGCTTCAGGTAATGGCAACGGTAAATTAGATGCAGGTGAAACACTAGATTTAGTAGTAGAGGTNAATAATTTAGGTCATGCAGATGCATATAATTTAACAGCTTCATTATCATCTCTGGGAAGTTACATTATCTTTAACAATTCTACTACATCTGTACCTATTCTAAATACTAGCCAATCGCAGAATTTAATTTTCAATATTACAGTTGACCCCAATACACCTGTTGGAACAAACATAATATTTCCTTTTAGTATAACAGATCAAATATATTCTTACCAAACTGACTTTGCTGAATTTGCAGGAGAAATTAATGAGGATTATGAAAGTGGAGATTTTTCAAATTATTCTTGGCTTCAGGGAACATTTCCTTGGGTAGTAGATGGAAATAAAATTTACGAAGGTTCCTACAGCTCTAGATCAGCTTATAATTTGCCAGATGGAGAAGAGTCTGAACTTTCTATATATGTTAATGTTTTATCGCCTGGTGATATTTCATTTTACAAATTTGTATCATCAGAATATAATTTTGATTTTTTGAAGTTTAAGATTAACGGAACAAAGGTTGGTGAATGGTCTGGAGAGGATAGTGTATGGAGTTTTGTTTCGTTTCCTGTTACAAGCACTGGAACGCACACTTTTAAATGGGAATATGACAAAGATGGCTCATGGAGTGATGGCTCGGACTGTGCATGGATTGATTATATAGTTTTTCCTCCTATTTATGTTAATCAGACCACTATCTCAGAAAATAATCTTGAAATAAATATTTTTCCAAATCCATCTCTTGGTGTTTTTACAATTTCATTTTCTGATTCAAAAAAACATAGTATAGAGATATCTAATTTAAATGGGAAAAAAGTTGCAAGTGCTAATGATATTTTTTCCGAACATAAGTTTGATTTTTCAAATTTATCATCTGGTATTTATCAGATCAAGGTATTGCCAGAAAATATTATCTATCAAATTGTAAAACAATAGTGTCAAAAATTCTTGCTATTGACTATGGAACCAAAAAAGTTGGTGTTGCTATTAGTGATGAATCAAGGAAAATTGCATTTTCTTTAAAAACAGTTTTGAATAGTCAAATTTTTCCTTTTTTAAGTGAACTTATGTCACAGGAGACAATATCCACTATTGTTATTGGAAATCCAGTCAAATTAAATAGTAATGAAAATAAATTGTCTAATGATGTAAATATTTTTATAAATAAACTCAATCAAAAATTTTCAGAAATTGAAATATTAAAGTTTGATGAAAGATTTACCTCAGTGATTGCAAAAAAAACAATTTTGGAATCCGGAATATCTAAAATGAAAAGAAGGAATAAAATCTTAGTGGATAAAATCAGTGCTACTATAATTCTACAGGATTATATTAGCAGTTTGAAGTAACTTTAAACTTTTGCTTTAAGAATTTTCCAGTATGTGAATTTTTATCGTTTATAATTTGTTCAGGAGTACCTTCAAAAATTATATTCCCCCCATCATCTCCGCCGTTTGGTCCTAAATCAATTATCCAATCAGCACATTTTATCACATCTAAATTATGTTCAATACAAATAATTGAATGTCCTCTCTCAATTAATGAATTAAATGATTTTAATAATTTTTTGATATCATTAAAATGTAAGCCCGTTGTTGGTTCATCAAAAACGAAAAGGATTTTGTTATTGCTATTTCCTTTATTTAGAAAAGAAGCAATTTTGGTTCTTTGGGCTTCACCACCGCTAAGAGTATTTGAAGATTGACCTAGCTTTATGTATCCTAGTCCAACATCTTTTAATGATTTAATTTTATTAACTAATGAGAACTGTTCATATTTTGTAAAAAAATCAATGGCTGAATCAACAGACATTTCTAAAATTTCTGAAATATTTTTATTTTGAAATTTTATTTCAAGAATTTCGTCTTTGAATCGTGTTCCATTACAATCTTCACATTTAAGATGGACATCGGCCATAAATTGCATTTCCACTGTTATTTCACCTTCTCCTTTGCAGTAATCACATCTACCTCCGTCAACATTAAAAGAAAAAACACCACTTTTATATTTTCTTGCTTTTGATAAAGATTGATTAGCAAATAAAGATCTTATCTCATCATAAGCTTTTATGTATGTTATAGGATTGGATCTTGAGGATTTCCCAAGAGGATTTTGATTTATAAATTCAAGTTTATTAATGTTTTCTGTACTTATATTGATTGTTTTATAGTTTGCTTCATCTTTTTCATAAACGCCAATTGCATTATTAAAAGCAGGTTTTAGCACTTCTTTTACCAAAGATGATTTTCCACTTCCACTAACTCCAGTAATTAGAGTTAGACAATTTAACGGAAATTTTACATTTACGTTTTTTAAATTATTTTTATATACATTTTTGATACTAATGAAATCAGATGTCTTTCTTCTGAATTTTGGAATATCAATATTAAGTTTGTTTGTTAAGTATTGGGTGGTAAGACTTGATTTTTCGCTGTATATTTCTTCTGTTTTCCCATTATAAACAATTTCTCCACCATGTATACCTGCTTCTGGACCAATGTCTATTATATAATCCGAGCTTAACATAATTTCTTCATCATGTTCTACAACAATAAGAGTATTACCTATATCTCTAAGATTCTTTAGTATTTTGATAAGTTTATTTGTATCCTTTGGATGAAGACCTATACTAGGCTCATCTAATATATACATAGAGCCAACTAATGAGCTTCCAAGAGAAGTTGCTAAATTAATCCTTTGTGATTCCCCACCTGAAAGAGATCTTGATCTTCTGTCTAAACTTAGGTATTCTAGCCCGACCTCATTTAAATAAGTTAACCTTGAAATTATTTCATCTAGTATTCTTTTGCCTATCTCTAGATCATGCTTATTTAAGTTTAGGTCATTGAAAAAACTTAGAGCATTTTTTATTGACATCTTTGATATTTCTGAGATATTCTTATCACCAATTTTTATATAATTTGTTTCTTTTCTTAATCTTGTGCCTTGACACTCATCACATTCCGTTTTCCCTCTATATCTTGCAATTAAAACTCTTGATTGAATTTTATATTTTTTAGTCTCTAAAAAGTCAAAAAATTGATTAATTCCTTTACATTTTTCACGACCATTCCATAATAGATCTATTTCTTTTTCAGAAAGTTCATTGTATGGTCTGTGTATTGGGAAATCAAATTCTATTGATTTGTCAATAAACCTATCTTTCCACTTCGATAACTTTAAGCCNGACCATGGAGCAACAGCTCCTTCATAAANAGATAAATTTTCGTCTTTGATTACCTTTTTTTTGTCTACCCCTAAAATACTGCCATAACCTTCACATTTTTTGCATGCACCATAGGGATTATTAAATGAAAAAAGTTCTGGAGATGGATTTATAAATTTTATTCCATCAAGCTCAAAATTAGTTGAAAATTCACGTCTTTTTTTGGCTATTAATAATCAGACAACTTCCATTTCCTTCAAAAAGCGCAGATTCAATGGAATCAGATATTCTATTTTTATCTATATTTTTTTCAATTAAAATTCTGTCAATAACAGTTAAAATAGTTTTTGTTTTAATATTTGAAGNGTCAAGATTTTTGATTTTTTCAACTTTATCATTAATTAATAATCTAGAAAACCCATTCTTTTTTAATCTTGAAATCATTTCTGAATTTTCTTCGTCTTTCCTTTTACAATTTGCGACTATTAATATGGTAGAGTTTATTTTTTGATTTATTATGTAATTTAAAATATCTTTTACTTGATCTTTTTTTACAATTTCATTTGAAATAGGAGAGATTGTTTTTCCAATGCGAGCATACAANAGTTTGAGATAATCGTAAATTTCAGTAGTCGTTCCAACTGTTGATCTTGGGTTTTTAGTTATAGTTTTCTGTTCAATTGCTATTGCAGGACATATTCCATTTATTTCTTTAACATCAGGTTTTTCTATTTTGCCAAGAAATTGTTTAGCGTATGATGATAGACTTTCTATATAACGTCTTTGTCCTTCGGCGAATAAAGTATCAAATGCTAATGTAGATTTTCCAGATCCTGATACTCCAGAAATTACAGTAATTTTATTTTTATTTATAGATAGCGATAAGTCTTTTAAATTATGCTGTTTTGCGCCAACAATGGTGATTTTATCAATTATGTTTTTTTTTGATTTACTCATGTAAAAATGTTGCAATTTGCAAAAATAAACATAATGATTTGTTTAGTTTCTAAAGTTTAACTAATTTTGAAAACATAATCAATATTAAAAGCTTATAGCATAAAATTCTACTTAATTTTTTAATAACTAAATTAAAGTAGTATGCTATTAAGTAATCTTTCAGACAAAGAATTAGTAAGTAAATATGTAAAGGGTGACAATTACTCTTTTGAAATCCTATTAAGTAGACACAAAAACCGAGTTTTTGCATTTATCATGTCTAAAATCAAAAATAAGGATATTAGTGATGATATATTTCAAGATACATATGTAAAGGTTGTAAACTCACTCCAAAAAGGTAAATATAATGAGGAGGGAAAGTTTTTGCCATGGGTAATGAGAATTGCTCATAATCTCGTTATTGATCATTTTAGAAAACAGAAAAAAATGCAGATGATAAGATCGAATAATGACTTTGATATTTTTGATGTTATTAAAGATTCTAAAATAAATGCTGATGAAAAGCTAATAAAAGATCAAATATTTAATGATTTGAACTTATTGATTGATAAATTGCCAAATGATCAAAAAAAAGTTCTAAAAATGAGGTACTATGAAGAACTAAGCTTTAAAAAAATTGCAGAACATTTTGATATTTCAATTAATACTGCTTTGGGTAGAATGCGATATGCTTTAATTAATTTAAGAGCATTAAGTAAGAAACATCATGTAGATCTACATAATTAGTTTAGATATATAATATTTTTTTTTCTTTCGCGTTATTTGTATGATAATCAAAAATTAACATATGAATAAAAATTCTACTAAGAGCCAAAAAAATCAATATAATAATCTTAAAAAATCANAAGAACCTTCTTTATCTCCATCTAAGAAAACANTAGATTTTATTTTATCNTATTCTAAGTCAATAAAAGCAATTAGTAACAAAGATTTTTTAATTTCTTTAAATTAAAAAAATCAAATTTGTCTTTTTTTGTTAATAATTAGCATGCTATTTTTTTGATGCTTATACTATATTTTTAGTAATTTGTCTGAAAAANAATTTATGAGTGATAAAGATAAAAATGCTAAATTAAAAGTTCTTGAATTAACCCTGGGAAAGCTTGAAAAATCTTACGGTAAAGGAGTTGTNATGAAGCTTGGTGATAAAATAGCTGAAGACATTGATGTTATTCCTTCTGGTTCAATTGGTCTTGATTTGGCGCTTGGAGTTGGAGGATATCCAAGAGGAAGAGTAATTGAAATATATGGCCCCGAGTCTTCTGGAAAAACNACATTAACAATACATGCAATTGCAGAAGTCCAAAAACAAGGAGGTATTGCTGCATTTATNGATGCTGAACATGCATTTGATTCTGTATATGCTTCTTCACTTGGAGTTGATATTGACAATTTGCTTATTTCACAGCCAGATAATGGCGAGCAAGCATTAGAGATTGCGGATCATTTGATAAGTTCTGGTGCCGTTGATTTAGTTGTTGTTGACTCTGTTGCTGCATTGACTCCAAAATCTGAAATTGATGGAGAGATGGGAGATTCCAAAATGGGTCTTCATGCAAGGCTTATGTCTCAAGCATTGCGAAAACTTACTGCTACAATTAGCAAAACCGGTTGTACTTGTATTTTTATCAATCAAATAAGGATGAAAATAGGCGTGATGTTTGGTAATCCTGAAACTACAACTGGTGGAAATGCTTTAAAATTTTATTCATCCATAAGATTAGATATAAGAAGAATTGGTGCTATTAAAAATGGTGAAAATGTTACTGGAAACCGAACAAGAGTTAAAGTTGTTAAAAATAAAGTAGCACCACCNTTNAAAAAAGTAGAATTTGATATAATGTTTGGACAAGGTATTTCTAGATCAGGTGAAGTATTAGATGCAGCTGTCGAAGCTGAAATCATAAATAAGAGTGGATCTTGGTTTAGTTATGATGATACAAAACTCGGACAAGGAAGAGATGCTGTCAAGCAAATGATATCAGATAATCCCGAACTTTGTGAAGAACTAGAAGAAAAAATTAAGGAACTATCGTCTTAAAAGATGAACCTTAATATCGTTTGTTTTTTTCTTTTTCTAATTTTATTTTCATGTAAAAATTCAAATGTTGAAGATTCTATTTCAAGATCACAAATTGAAATACTATCAGAAAAGGTAAACAAAAATCCAAGTAAAATTCTTCCTNTAATTAATAGAGCTAAATATAATTTAGAAAAAGAAAAGTTTGAATCTGCATTATTTGATTTAAAACAATGTCTTCAAATTGATTCTCTCCACAGTGAAAGTAATTATTTAGCATCATTATGCTATTTTGAAATTTCTAAGTATGATAGAACTAAACAGGAGTATGGTAAATATGCTCTGAGTTGTGTAAAAAACTCTTTAATTAGAGATAAAAATAATTACAAATCTTTAGCCTTATATGGTGAAATCAATATAGCTTATGCTAAATATAATGATGCAATTGACTTATTTAACAGATCATTAAAGCAAAACTATAATCAANANAAAATACATCATTTAATGGGTTATGCATTTAAAAAAAATAANCAGTTAGACAATGCATTNAACTGCTATCAAAACAGTATAAATATCAATCCTGATTANATTGANCCATATATAGAGATCGCANTAATTTATCAACAAAAAAATGATACTCTNACTAAAACATTTTATGAAAATGCATTAAAATTAGATTCAACTAATATTATTGTTCTTTATAATTTGGCATTGTATTATCAGAATAATTTAAAATACAATNATGCACTAGAAACTTATAANAAGNTATTAAATTATGATAGCTTTAATGCAAATACTCATTATAATATTGGTTTTATACATATGGAACTTGANTTACACGAGGTNGCAGTAAACAATTTTGCAGATGCAATTTATTCAAATTCTGTTTTTTATGAAGCNTATTATGCAAGAGGAATTTGTTTTGAAACTTTAGGCAATATAGCACAGGCTGAAGTTGACTATGAAAGATCAATTGAAATAAATCCTGAGTACAAGTATGCTGTAGATGCACTNAATAACTTAAAAAATAACAACAAAAAATATAATTAAAATGACGATTCAAAATTTAATTAATCATGATATAAAGCAAGCTATGCTAGCAAAAAATGTTGAAAAATTAGCAGCCTTGAGATCTGCAAAATCTGCGTTTCTTCTTGAAGCATCAAAAGATGGCCGTTCTGAAATAAGTGATGAAATTGCTTTAAAAATTATATCAAAACTAGTCAAACAAAGAAAAGATTCAGCACAAATATATAATCAGCAAAATAGAGCTGATTTAGAGAAAGATGAACTAGATCAACTAAAATTTTTAGAAACTTATTTGCCTAAACAATTATCGGACGATGAGTTGAGTGAAATAGTATCAACAATTATAAGAGAATTAGGGGCTACGACAATGAAAGATATGGGGAAAGTGATGTCTATTGCTACTAATAAAACCCAGGGTAGGTGTGATGGTGCAAAATTAGCAATGGTAGTTAGAAAAAGTTTACAGTGAAGTTACCAACTTATCTCCCAGTCTTTGAAATCAGCAGCTAAGCAATCTATTTTATAATCTTTTCTACCTCCAACAATTTCTTGTATTTTATTTTTTGCAGTATTTCTTATACCGTTTAGTCCATGAGTTAGCTCAAGATTATTGCCATCTTTTATCCCATTTCTATAGTTAGATTCATTGTGCCAAATATGTAAGTTCATTTGNGATAGAACAATTATTGCTCTGATTGTTTTGGCATCAATGTTTCCATTAGTTTCGTCCAGAAGAATTTGAATATCATTAACAATATCTTTTATTTCATTGGAGTACTCTTCTTTATGTTCACTGATAAAAACTTCTTTTAGTTGAGCAATTGACAGTCTATCAATCAACTCACTTAGAGTTGGCAGGTATTTTCTATTATTCATTTCTAGCTTATTTAAGGCTTGTAACTAATTGTTTAAAAGCTTCTGGATGATTCATTGCTAAATCAGCAAGAACTTTTCTATTTAATTCAATTCCATTTGAATGTATTTTTCCCATGAATTTAGAATATGACATTCCGTGTAGTCTAGCTCCGGCGTTAATTCTTTGAATCCAAAGTGCTCTGAAAGTTCTTTTTTTGTTTTTTCTATCGCGGTAGGCATATTGAAGTGCTTTTTCGACGGCATTTTTTGCAACAGTATGTACGTTTTTTCTTCTACCAAAGTAACCTTTGGCTGCTTTTAAAATTTTTTTTCTTCTTGCCTTTGCGGCAACTGAGTTAACTGATCTTGGCATTTCTATTTATTTTTTGGTAATTAGTGACATTAATGTCCTTAAGTTGACTAATTACCTGGTTAATAAACTAACTTATTTTATATGCAGAGTTGATCTTTTACGCTTTTCATGTCTGCATCATGAACTAAACCAGATTTTGTAAGATTTCTTTTCTGTTTAGTTTCTTTCTTTGTAAGAATATGCGATTTAAATGCATGTTTTCTTTTTATTTTTCCTGATCCTGTGAGCTTAAATCTTTTCTTAGCTCCAGCTTTAGTTTTCATTTTTGGCATATCTTTCTTTATTTTTTCTTTTTGGGAGCAATTATCATTATCATTTTTTTACCATCTAATTGAGGCATATTTTCTACAACACCGTATTCTTCTAGTGCTTGAGCCAATTTTAATAATAGTATTTCTCCTTTGTCTTTAAATATTATTGTTCTTCCTCTAAAAAAAACAAACGCTTTAACTTTTGCTCCATCTTGAAGGAATTTTATTGCATGCTTTAATTTAAAATCAAAATCATGNTCACCTGTGTTTGGCCCGAATCTTAACTCTTTTATAATTACTTTCTGAGCTTTTGATTTAATTGCCTTTTGTTTCTTTTTTTGATCATAAATAAACTTTTTATAATCAATTAGCTTACAAACTGGGGGCTCTGTGTTGGGAGATATTTCAACTAGATCTAAATTTAGTGAGCTTGAGATTCTTAAAGCTTCATCTAAGGAAACTATCTTAGATTCAATTTTTTCTCCTACAATTCTTACATAGGCTGCTGTAATTTCATTATTAGTTTTATGTTGTTTTTTTCTTACAGCTCTTCCTTTATATCTTTTGTTTAATACGATGTTTTTTGTTTTAGTTATTAAATTTTGTTAAATCATTTATTTCCTTTTGTATCATTTCAGCAAATTTTTCAGTAGTTATTTTTCCAATATCTTCACCTCCGTGTCTGCGAACTGATACTTTTCTTTCGTTCTCTTCTTTTTCGCCAACAACTATTATAAAAGGAATTTTAGAAACCTCGGCATCTCTAATTTTTCTTCCAGTAGTTTCAGCCCTTTTATCGATAGGGCCGCAAATATCGTAATTTTTTAGTAATTGTTGAATATTTTCTGCATAATCGTGATATTTTTCACTTATTGGTAAAATTATAAATTGTTCGGGGCTTAACCATAATGGAAATTTACCTCCACAATGTTCAATTAAAACTGCTACAAACCTCTCCATTGACCCAAAAGGTGCTCTGTGAATCATAACCGGTCTATGCTTATTATTGTCTTTTCCTGTATATTCTAATTCAAATCTTTCGGGTAGACTGTAATCAACTTGAATTGTACCAAGTTGCCATTCTCTTCCAATTGCATCCTTGACCATAAAATCAAGTTTTGGACCATAAAACGCCGCTTCTCCGTACTCAATTATAGTATTTAAGTTTTTCTCTTCTGCAGCTTCTATTATATCTCTTTCTGCTTTTTCCCAATTTTCTTCAGATCCAATGTATTTCGATCTGTTTTGCTTGTCTCTTAGGGAAATTTGAACTTTAAAATCTTTAAAGCTTAAAGACTTGAATACATAAAGCACTAAATCAATTACGTTTTTGAATTCTTCTTTTACTTGATCAGGTCTAACAAAAAGATGAGCATCGTCTTGAGTAAATCCTCTTACCCTAGTTAGTCCGTGTAGTTCCCCTGATTGTTCGTATCTGTAGACAGTACCGAACTCAGCAAATCTTACGGGCAAATCTCTATAAGAATATTGTTTGCTTTTGTAGACTTCGCAATGATGAGGACAATTCATAGGTTTTAAAAAAAACTCTTCGTTCTCTTGTGGTGTTTTAATTGGTTGAAATGAATCTTGTCCGTATTTTTCATAATGTCCCGAGCAAACATATAAATCTTTACTGCCAATGTGAGGAGTTATTACTGGCAAATAGCCCGCATTTTCTTGAGCTTTTTTTAAAAATATTTCAAGCTTTTCTCTCAACTGAGCTCCCTTTGGTAGCCACAAAGGTAATCCCTGACCAACATTTTTAGAAAATGTGAAAAGTTCCATTTCTTTTCCGATCTTTCGATGATCTCTTTTTTTGGCTTCTTCAAGCATATTAAGGTGTTCGGTTAAATCTTTTTGTTTTAAAAAACTAACACCATAAATTCTAGTCATTTGTTTGTTTGTCTCGTCTCCCTTCCAATAAGCTCCCGCTACATTTAAAAGTTTAACAGCTTTTATCTTTGAGGTATTGTCAATATGTGGTCCTTTACATAAATCAGTGAAATTTCCTTGAGAATAAAAAGTAATTTCTCCGTCATTTAAACTTTCCAGTAAGTCGATTTTATATTCATCATTTTTTTCTTTAAAGTATTTTAGAGCATCTTTTTTACTAATATCCTTTCTGATAAAATCATTTTTTTCTCTTGCAAGATCTAACATTTTCTGTTCAATTTTTGCAAATTCATCAGATGATAATTTTTTGTCTTCTCCTAAGTCTACGTCGTAGTAGAAGCCATTATCAATAGCAGGTCCAATTCCAAATTTTACTCCAGGGTAAAGATTTTCAAGAGCTTCAGCCATAAGATGGGCAGTTGAATGCCAAAAACATTTTTTTCCTTCAATATCACTAAATGTGTGTAATTTGAGGCTACAATCAAACATAATGGGTCTTTGAATGTCCCAAAGTTCGTTGTTTATTGAAGCCGATAATACATTTCTAGCTAAACCTTCACTTATTGATTTTGCTATGTCAAAAGGGCTGGATCCTTTTGCTGTTTTGACAACTTTCCCATCAGGTAAAGTAATATTAATTTGCATAAAAAATCTTAACTGGCAACAAATATAATAACATTAGAACATGTGTAATATTAATGAACCAATAAAAATTCATTAGATTTTTATATTTTCTTTGTCGTTAATAATATTTATTGCTTCTGGACCTAAATTAAAAATTAAATCAAGAATAGAAAGATTATTAATGAACCCACAATGTTTGGAAAAAACTTGATCGTATGAAATCAATTCACTTGACAAAAACTTTTTCAATCTTAAATCAATGCATTCTGTTTTATTAATATATTCTTTACTAAAGTAAACATCCCTGTCAATTTTCAAAAAATCTTTTATAATTTCAAGAGATTTTAGATTTAGATCAATTAAAAACTTCTCTTTTTTTTGAAATATAATTTCGATTTTTTCTTTGTAAAAATCAAAAAATGGAGAAGAGTTATAGCAACTCAAAAGAGTTTTCCAATGAGACTTTTGCCAATCTTCAGAGTAGCATATTTGAATATCTTTCATTCTGGTTTTAGAGCTGTTTTTTCTAATTTTTGGAACAGAAATTGATAATTTTCCATTAGAGGAGTAGAGATCACACCTGCTTCTTATTGATTGTTTAATGTAATTTTCATAAACATCGATAATACAATTTTTATTATTAAAAAGAATAGAGTAGTATTTTATTGGACCAAAAAAAGAACTTGGTAAAACTATTTTTTTACTTAACACTTGAAAATAATCTTTCCCATCTAATTTTATTTAATCCTTTTCCATTTCTATCCCAACTCATCCAAACAAATAACGCTTTTCCAACAACATGATTTTCAGGCAAAAATCCCCACATTCTTGAATCAGCAGAATTATGTCTATTATCTCCCATCATCCAATAATAATTCATTTTAAATTTGTATTCACTAGTAAGTGTATCATTAATATAGATTTCATCATCTAGAATTTTTAATGAGTTTTCTTCATATATCTGAATAATGTCNTTGTAGAGATCAATATTTTTTAATGATAAATTAATANTTGAACCTTTTTTTGGTATTGTAATTGGACCATAATTATCAATGTTCCAATTAAAATCTCTTTTGTTGGGGAAATAATATTCAGAGCTNTTTGATGNAGTATCAATATTTTGCTTAATTGAATTAACATTNGTAAANCTTTTNAGTCCACTTGCAGCTTCATCAGTTAAAAAAAGATTGTATTCATTTACATTGCTTCCTCTNCTTCCTTCAGTTACATCGAATTTCTTATATAAAACTTTTGGATTCAAACCACTTCCTTTTGTTTTAACACTATATGAAAATTGCTTTTTCATGCCCTCTGGTTCATTTTGAGGTTTATCATTAACCATTAACTGACCATTGATTATTTCAATTTTATCACCTGCAATTCCAACACATCTTTTAACATAATTTTCCTTTTTATCTACAGGTCTATCNAGCTTTTCAGCAGGCCAATTAAATACAACACAGTCATTTCTCTTTATTTCTCCAAGACCTTTCATTCTATGGTAAGGTATTTTGACAATTTCAGAGTAAGATTTCTTTTTTGTTCCTGGTATTGTATGATGAACTAATGGGACGGCCACAGGGGTCATGGGTACTCTTGGACCATATGCAAGTTTGCTTACAAAAAGAAAATCACCAATTAGCATGGATTTTTCCATTGATGATGTTGGAATNGTATAAGCTTCAATAAAAAAAGTTCTTAAAATATGAGCTGCAACAACTGCAAAGGTTATCGCTTCTAACCAATTACGAATTTCACTTTTTCTTTTTTTCTTATTTTTCTCTCTTTTTTTCCAAAATTGCCAATTTATTGTTTCGAAGAATAATATATCAGCGACAACAAGAGGAATAAAGTGAAGCCACTCCCCATTTAGTAAATAAACTATAATAGACCAAACAATTGTAAAAACAAAGAACAAGATTACTTTTAATGATTTCTTCATTTTAAATATCCTTTAATACATCTCTAAAATTAAAAATTCCTTTTTTATCTAATATCCATTTAGCAGAAAGTAATGCACCTAGAGCAAAGCCTTCTCTATTCTTTGCCTCATGTTTGAATGAAATTTTGTCAATTTCAGAAGTATATGTAACTTCATGTGTTCCAATTTCATTATCAATTCTTTTAGATTTAATTGGTATTTCTCTATCATTCATTATTTTGATTAGATCATCATGCAAAGTAATAGCTGTACCGCTAGGGGTATCAACTTTTTGGGTATGATGTATCTCAGAAATTGAAATCTTATAGTCTAGCTTTTTCATAATTTTTGCAAGTTTTCT
>PBAG01000035.1 GCA_002715885.1 Flavobacteriales bacterium
TGATAGTGCTGAACAGCTTTCTTTTGANGAGTTTGCTCAAAANAACCCTCTCTATGCNTTATTATATCCGAANGTTAATCAACAAAATCAAATTCAGCAAGGCCCAGTTGTNGGTTTTTGTGCNGTNAAAGATACCTCTGCATTAAGTTCTTATTTAAATGATCCTGCAGTNATGAAATTTTTCCCTGTTGATGTAAAATTTGCATACACAGTAAAACCTTACGACACNGAAGAAAGATTTATTCAACTTGTTGCCCTTAGGGTTACAAATCGTGATGGAAAAGCAGCAATGGAGGGAGATGTAGTAACTGATGCATCTCAAGCTTTTGGTCAGTATAATTCATCTGCTGAAGTATCTATGTCAATGAATCAAGAAGGNGCAAAACAATGGAAAAGGTTGACTGCAGAAAATATTGGTAAAAGTATTGCTATTGTCCTTGATGGATTTGTTTATTCTTTTCCAACCGTGCAAAGTGAAATTAGTGGTGGAAGATCATCCATTTCTGGAGATTTCTCGGTAAACGAAGCAAAAGATCTTGCTAATATCTTAAAGTCAGGAAAACTTCCTGCACCAGCAAGAATTATCGAAGAAGCGATTGTAGGCCCATCTTTAGGTGAAGAAGCAATTAGCTCTGGACTTACATCTTTTATTTTTGCATTACTTATAGTACTTGTCTACATGATTTTCTTTTATAACAGAGCAGGAATTGTCTCTAACGTAGCCTTGCTTGCAAATATATTCTTCATTTTTGGAGTACTTTCCTCATTAGGTGCGGTTTTAACCTTACCGGGTATTGCTGGAATCATCTTGACCATTGGTATGTCAGTTGATGCTAATGTCCTTATATACGAAAGAATAAGAGAAGAATTAACAAATGGTAAAGGGATAAGATTAGCCATAACAGATGGTTACAATAGCGCATACAGTTCAATTATAGATGCAAATGTTACTACACTTCTAACAGGAATAATTTTATATACTTTCGGTACAGGGCCTATTAAAGGTTTTGCTACAACTTTAGTAATTGGTATTATAACATCTCTTTTTGCTGCAATTTTTATTACCAGACTTATCATTTCAGCTAGACTTAACAAAGGAAAAGATATGCACTTTTCAAATTCAATCACAAAGGGAGCATTTAAAAACACAAATGTAGATTTTATTGGACTTAGAAAGAGATTTTACATTTTGTCATCAATTATTGTGGTTCTTGGTCTGGGCTCATTATTTACAAAAGGTCTTCAGTTAGGTGTTGATTTTGATGGTGGAAGAACTTTTGTAGTTCGATTTGATGATTCTGTAAACAATGAGGACTTACGAAACGAACTTGCAAGTGTATTCGTTGATGCTGACGGTTTAAAGTACACTCCTCAAGTAAAAACTTTTGGTGAAGATAATCAGGTAAAAATTACAACTTCATTTATGATCAACAACAATGAGGTTTCTACCGATCAAGTTGTAGAAGAAAAATTAAAAGAGGGACTTGAAACTACAGGGCTAAACTTTGAGATAATGAGTTCTCAAAAAGTAGGGCCAACAATTGCAGATGATATTAAAGATGCTGCTGTTTGGTCAATAATCTTCTCGTTATTAGTAATTTTCATGTACATTCTTTTAAGATTCAGAAAATGGCAGTTTAGTTTAGGAGCTGTAGCAGCTGTTTTTCACGATGTTGTTATAGTACTATCTATTTTCTCTTTCTTCTACGGAATCTTACCATTTTCATTAGAAATTGATCAAGCATTTATTGCAGCTATACTTACAATTATTGGTTATTCTTTAAATGATACTGTTGTAGTTTTTGATAGGGTACGTGAGTATATGAATATTAACAAAAAGAAAAAAATTCATGAATTTATGAATGGATCTTTAAACAGCACACTAAGTAGAACTATTAATACGTCATTAACAACATTCTTTGTTCTTTTAATTATTTTCATTTTTGGTGGTGAAGTAATTAGAGGGTTTATGTTTGCTTTAATGGTTGGTGTAATTGTTGGAACTTATTCATCTCTTTTCATTGCATCGCCTATAATGCTAGATACAATCACATCAAAAGAAGATTCAAGTAAGAAATAATTTTTGATTACTTTTATACTTTAAATTTTAAAATGTTTCTATTCATTGGTGGTCCTGAGATTATTGTTATATTACTATTTGTTGTAATATTCTTTGGATCTAATAAAATTCCATCATTAGCCAGATCGCTGGGCAAAACAATACGTGAAGTAAAAGACGCCTCTAATGAAATTAAGAAAGAAATTAGGGATAGTGCAAATGAGGTTAAAGATGATTTAGAAAACAAGAAGTGATGAACTCTTTTCTTTTTTTAATAATTGGCTTTGTTCTTTTATACTTTGGAGGAGAGTTTCTTGTAAAAGGCTCTGTTAACCTATCTTCTAAGCTTAATATTTCAAAGCTTGTTGCTGGAATGACTATTGTTTCATTTGCTACATCATCTCCAGAACTTTTTGTAAGTATTGAAGCGATTTTTAATGAAAGCAGTGATATTGTACTTGGAAATATAATTGGTTCCAATATTGCTAATATTGCTCTTGTACTAGGTTGCACAGCTTTGTTTTTTAATGTAAAAATTTCTGAGAAAACATCAAAAATTGATTATCCTTTTTTGTTTTTTGCAACAATATCTGTTGGATATATTTTATACTTTCTTGGTGAAATTACCTTTTTCATAGGTATTATTTTATTAATGATATTATTGGCTTATTTGTTTTATATCTTATCTAACTCAAAAGAACAAATTAACAACGAAGAAAATAACTTAGATGAGATTAAAAAAGGTTCATATATATCTTGTATCTTTTTTATAATTTCAGGNATTGGACTTCTTAAATTTGGTGCTGACTTTTTAGTTTCAAGTGCTATTGACATTGCTTTATTATTTAATATTGAGGAGAGAATTATTGCAGTTACTGTTGTTGCAATTGGAACATCCGTCCCAGAACTAGCAACTTCGATAGTTGCGGCTTTGAAAAAAGAAGTCGATTTAGCTGTTGGAAACATTGTTGGCTCAAATATTTTTAATTTATTAGCAGTATTGGGAATAACTGCACTGTTTAAAAATATTGAGATTATGAATAGAGAAATATTGTCCGTAGATTATTTAATAATGATTTTTATTACAATAATTTTCGGAACATTTATGTACCTATTCAACAAAGGTGATATTAACAAAGTAAAGGGAGGAGTTTTACTTTTTATATATTTTTCATATATATATTTTACAACAATTAGCTAATATTTGCTCCTTTAACGGTTTTTACAATAATGCCAGCAATTTTGTATGGGTCACCATTTGATGCAGGTCTTCTATCTTCAAGCCAACCTTTCCAGCCCTTTTCAACGGTGATTATCGGNATTCTAATGGATGCACCTCTATCAGAAATTCCGTAACTGAAGTCTGATATTGATGCAGTTTCATGTAATCCTGTAAGCCTTTGATCATTATAAGCACCATAAACCTCAATATGTTCTTGAGCAACTGGTCTAAAAGCTTCGCATATTTTTTCATAAACTTCTTGTGATCCACATGTTCTTAAAGTAGTATTTGAAAAGTTAGCGTGCATTCCGGACCCGTTCCAATCCCCTTTAACTGGTTTTGGATGATATTCAATATAGTAACCATATCTTTCAGTTAGTCTATCTAAAAGGTATCTTGCTACCCAAATCTCGTCTCCTGCTTTTTTTGCTCCTTTCGCAAATANCTGAAATTCCCACTGACCACTAGCAACTTCNTGGTTGATTCCCTCAAAATTTAATCCTGCTTCAATACACATGTCAGCATGTTCTTCAACAAATTCTCTTCCGTGGGTATTTTTTCCGCCAACTGAGCAATAATATAGGCCTTGTGGACCAGGATATCCACCAACTGGAAAACCTAGTGGAAGATCAGTTGCTGTATCCATGATGAAGTATTCTTGCTCAAAACCAAACCAAAAATCATTATCATCATCATCTATCAAAGCTCTAGCATTTGATTTGTGTGGTGTTCCATCAGCATTTAAAACCTCTGTCATAACTAAAAAACCATTGATTCTGTCTGGGTCTGGGTAAATAGCGACAGGTTTTAATAAACAATCAGAAGATCCNCCTTCAGCTTGCTTTGTTGAGCTTCCATCAAAAGACCAAATAGGACAATCTTCTAATTTGCCTGAAAAATTATCTAATACTTTCGTTTTGCTTCTCATATTTTGAGTTGGTTGATAGCCATCTAGCCAAATATATTCTAGTTTTGTTTTCATGTGTTTAATTAGTTATTAGTGGAACTGATTTGAGCCATAAGTTTATATTGTTTGNTACAAAAATTGTATTTATTTTTATTTATTCTCAAAGTTTACGATTTAAAAAAAAAAGAATTATTAAAATGTTATTAACACTTTAATGTTTTCTATATAAAAAAAACCCATGAAAATTTTAAAAATTATTGTTTATTTTAGCAGCAATTAAAAAATAAATAGATGAAATTTTTCTTTAAAACTTCTGCAATTTTATTGTGTTTTTTACTAATCATTTCCAATGATGTTTATGCTCAGAAAAAAAGTAGAAAGATGGTAAAAGCAGATCAAGCATTTTCAGCTGAACAGTATAATAAGGCTGCAGAATTGTATAAAAAAGTTTATCAAAAAGCAAAAAGTAGAGCTCTAAAATCAGAAATTATATACAAACAAGCAGAATGTTACAGGCTATCAGGCAATATCAAAAGAGCTGAATCTTACTATAAAAGAGCTATTAAAGCTAAATATCCTGATGTTATAGTTTATTTGAGATATGCTGATATTTTAAGAATGAATGAAAAGTACTCAGAAGCAAAAGAACAATATCAAAAATATATCCAACTAAACCCAGCAGATATTTCTGGTGAAATGGGATTGAAGTCTTGTGATTATGCTATTAATTGGCTAGAAAACCCTACAAGATATAAAGTCGAGTTAATGCCATTAATTAATTCAAGATTTAGTGATTTCTCACCATCCTTTGGTAATGGAGAATATTCTGAAGTATATTTTACCTCCTCTAGATCTGGAGGCTTCAGCAACAAAATTGATGACAGAACAGGAGAAACATTCACAGATATTTATTCAACTAAGTTAAACAAAAAAGGAAAATGGAGTGTCCCAATCATGCTTGAAGAACCAATAAATTCAGCAGGAAATGAAGGCTCTGTTGTTTTAAATAAAAGAGGAACTACAATGTATTTCACCAAATGTGATGTTCAAAAGAAAAAATCGTTAGGTTGTAATATTTATGTTTCAAAAAGAAAAGGAAAAGTTTGGGGACCACCAACTATGTTACAAATAAAAGTTGATAGTAACACAACTTTAGGACATCCAACAATAAGTGAGGACGAAACTACTATGATTTTTTCATCAGATCTTAAAGGTGGATATGGAGGTAAGGATTTATGGATTGTTAGACAACAGAGTAGNGGGAAATGGAGNGAGCCTGAAAACTTAGGTCCTGCTGTTAATACTTCCATGGATGAAATGTTTCCTTTTTTACATTCTGATGGAACTCTTTATTTTGCATCATCAGGTCATATAGGAATGGGNGGCTTAGATATTTTTAAATCATATCTAGATAATAATGACATGTATTCTTCAATAACAAATTTAAAATCTCCTGTAAATTCTGCTGGTAATGATTTTGGAATGGTTATTGAAAGTTCTGGAGAGCGAGGGTATTTAACTTCTGACAGAAAAGGAGGTAAGGGTGGAGANGATATCTATCAATTTGAATTACCACCAATTATTTTATCAATGAAAGGAGTAGTAACTGATTCAAAAACTGGTGGTATTTTAACAAATGCCAATGTTCTGTTATCATCAACCAAGGGAACAGTTGTTGAGACAAAAACAGATAACACAGGATCATACAATTTTAAGTTGGATCCTCTGCAATCATATGAAGTTTTAGCTTCTGCTGAAGGATATCTCAACAAAAAATTAACTGAAACTACAGAAGGAATTGATGAAAATAAAGTATTTGTTATTGATTTTGTAATGGATCCAGTTAAAAAAGAAATTATTCTTCCAAAAATTGAATACGACTTTGCAAAATGGGACTTAAGAGCAAAATCTATTGCAGATTTGGATATGTTAGCTGAAGCATTGAAAGATAATCCTAATGTTGTAATTGAATTAAAATCACACACCGATTTTATTGGAAATGACAGAAGCAATCAAAGACTTTCGCAAAAAAGAGCTGACGCATGTGTTGAATACTTAGTTAGTGTCGGAATAGACCCTGGACAACTAGTTGCTGTTGGTGCTGGAGAAAAGGAACCATACGTTATTGAAGAGAAAGATGGAAGATTCAAAGAAGGTGATGTTTTAACTGAATCATATATTAGAAAGATAAAGTTTAAGAAAAACAAAAATAAAGCACACCAATATAACAGAAGAACTTCTTTTAAGGTTCTAAGAGAGGACTATATTCCTTCATCTGAAGAAAATTAAATTCTTAAATAATTAATAATAAAAGCGTCCTCAAAATAGGATGCTTTTTTTTAGACAAAAATGAACAATAGGTATAATTTAAGAGGAGTTTCTGCAGACAAAGAAGATGTTCATAGTGCCATAAAAAATATTGACAAAGGTCTTTTCCCGAAAGCATTTTGTAAAATTGTTCCTGATTACCTTACTAACGATAGTGATTATTGCTTAGTTATGCATGCTGATGGAGCTGGAACTAAATCATCCTTAGCTTACATGTATTGGAGGGAAACAGGTGACTTGAGTGTATGGAAAGGTATTGCTCAAGATGCACTTGTTATGAATATTGACGACCTTTTATGTGTTGGTATTTGTGATAATATTTTATTGTCTTCAACTATTGGCAGAAATAAAAATTTTATCCCAAAGGAAGTGATTGCTTCAATNATAAATGGTACGGAGGAATTATTAACTGAATATAAAAATTATGGAATCAATATTTATTCCACAGGNGGTGAAACGGCTGATGTCGGAGATATTGTTAGAACAATAATTGTAGACTCAACAGTTGTAGCTAGAATTAAACGCTCTGATATAATAGATAATAGTAAGATTAAGCAGGGCAATGTAATAGTTGGCCTCTCCTCTTTTGGTCAAGCAACCTATGAAAATGAGTATAATGGTGGAATGGGAAGTAATGGTTTAACATCAGCTCGACATGATGTTTTTTCAAAAATTTTAGCATCTAAGTATCCTGAATCATTTGATGATAATATTTCTGAAAAATTAGTTTATTCAGGAACAAAAGAGCTAACTCAAAAAATAATGAAAACCAACGTAGGTAAGTTAGTTCTATCTCCAACAAGAACTTATGCTCCAATCATAAAAGATATTTTATCAAAATATAGAAGCCAAATTAATGGAATGATTCATTGCAGTGGAGGGGCACAAACAAAAATTTTGCACTTTATTGAGAATCTGCATATAATTAAGGATAACATGTTTTCTGTTCCCCCATTATTTGAAATGATTCAAAATGAGTCTAAAACAGATTGGAAAGAAATGTATAAAGTATTTAATATGGGGCATAGAATGGAATTATACACTAACGAAGAAATTGCTTCAGAAATTATTAAAATTTCTAAATCTTATAATGTTGAGGCACAAATTATTGGAAGAGTTGAAGCTAGTACCAATAAAAAATTAACAATTAAATCAAATTTGGGAGAATTTACATATTGAAATGTTAGACAAGTTAGAGGCAATAAATCAAAGATTTTTAGAAGTTGAAAAATTAATTTCTTCACCAAACGCAATGGACGATATGAAATCTTATGTCCAACTAAGCAAGGAATACAAAGACTTAGAGCCAATCATTAAAATTTATAAAACTTACAGTAATTTGATTGGAAATATTTCGGAGGCTAAAGAAATAATTTCCAGCACAGATGANCCTGAGATGAAAGANATGGCTAAAATGGAGCTAGATGAAAATTTGCCCAAGGTTAGTTTGATGGAAGAAGAAATTAAACTTTTATTAATACCAAAAGACCCTCAAGACTCAAAAAATGCAGTGATGGAAATAAGAGCAGGAACAGGTGGAGACGAAGCAAGTATCTTTGCTGGAGACCTATACAGAATGTATACATCTTATGCTCAATCNAAGAGTTGGTCAATTGAATTAGTTGATGTGGCAGACGGAACTTCAGGAGGCTACAAAGAAATTATTTTTAACGTNAGTGGCGAAGATGTGTATGGACAACTAAAATTTGAATCCGGTGTTCACAGAGTGCAGAGAGTCCCTCAGACTGAGACACAAGGCAGAGTNCACACATCTGCAGCAACTGTCATTGTTTTACCTGAAGCTGAAGAATTTGACATCGAATTAAAAGATAGTGACATACGAAAAGATACATATTGTTCATCTGGTCCAGGNGGCCAATCTGTAAATACAACATATTCTGCAGTAAGACTAACTCATATTCCAACTGGAGTTGTTGCGCAGTGTCAAGACCAAAAATCTCAACATAAAAATTATGATAAAGCATTAAAAGTTCTCCGCTCAAGAATCTATGAAATGGAATTACAAAAAAAATTAGATGANGATGCAAAAAACAGAAAAACAATGGTTTCTTCTGGTGACAGGTCAGCCAAAATTAGAACATACAATTATCCACAGGGAAGAGTTACTGAGCATAGAATCAATCTTACTAAATATAATTTGCAATCTGTGGTTAATGGAGATATACAGGAATTTATTGATGAGTTACAATTGGCTGAAAATGCTGAAAAATTAAAAGAAGGCACACAAAATGAATAAACAAGAGCTGATTAATCAAATAAAATTAAAAAAATCTCTTCTGTGTATTGGCTTGGATACAGATATAAAAAAAATACCTAAATTTNTGATGAAATTTGATGATCCAGTATTTGAATTTAACAAAAGAATTATTGATGCAACCAAGGACTTATGCGTAGCATATAAATTAAATACTGCATTTTATGAGGCAAATGGTGTTGAAGGCTGGCAAACTATGAGTAAAACAATGAAATACATTCCTAATGATATTTTTTCAATTGCTGATGCAAAAAGAGGTGATATAGGAAATACATCAGCCATGTATGCACAATCATTTTTTCAAAAAATGAATTTTGATGCATTAACAGTTAATCCTTATATGGGAATCGACTCAGTTGAGCCATTTTTTGCATTTGAAAACAAATGGGTTATTTTGTTAGCACTTACTTCAAATAAAGGCAGTGACGACTTTCAAAAAATTGAAGATAAAAATCATGTAAAATTATATGAGCAGGTTATAAGTAAATCTTCCAAATGGGCAGATGATTCAAAAATAATGTATGTCGTTGGTGCAACTAAAGCAAATTATTTGACTGAGATTCGCAAAAAAATACCAAATCATTTTTTACTCATCCCGGGAGTAGGTGCCCAAGGTGGTAATATTTCAGATGTAATGAAAAATGGATTAAATAAAGATTTTGGTTTGTTAATCAATTCTTCAAGATCAATTATTTATGCAGGTAAGGATGAAAATTTTACTCAAGCATCTAGGGATGTCGCTTTAGAAATGAAGAGGCAAATGGAAATATATTTAGGCTAATTTTACCAGGTTTGCTTATATACATAATAGCCAATAATTTCATGTATTAGCTCTTCCCAAAGTTCTAGCGTTCGAGCTCTNGGAAGAAAAATATATTCAAGATTGTTACTNGNATATGTCATCGAATTGTCAACAGNAAAAGGNACAACATTAATATCAACTTTTTCAAAACAGTATATTGCTCTTTTCATATGAGTNGCTGATGTTATAAGAAGATATTTTTTTTGTTTATTNATTATTTTNGAACTTTCNATCGCATTTTCTTTNGTGTTTCTTGATTTACTTTCAGTAATAATATCAGATTTTTTAATACCATGATCCACTAAAAAAGATTTAATAGTTTTTGATTCTTTAAAATCACTTTTTATTAAACTCCCATTGCCACCTGAAATTAGTATTTTTTTAATTATCCCTCTGTTGTAAAGGTGAACGGTGTATATTAGTCTGTCAGCTTCTTTCTTAAAATTATGTCTTTTGGTCTTATAATCAAACTCACTAAACCCTCCAAGTAATATACCAGCTTCAAATTTTTGATTCAAATTTTCGATAGGAGTTTGTGGTACTTCCCAATACCTTACAATTTTTTTGTAGAGGTAGTCGTTCGAAAAAAACATATAAATGCAAATAGATATGATTAAATAAAGTGTTTTATCTTTCTTTTTAATTAGAGCTAAAAAAAGACAAAAAAGTATCCAAAAGGTTGGCTTTATTATAAACGATAGAACTTTTGAAATAATGAAAAACATTTCATAAAAATATAATTTTTAATGTTAGCTAATTATTTGTTTTCTATTTTCATTAAATTGCAAAAAAAATTCTTTTTTAAAATGTTTAAAATTTTTAGAAATTTTTTAGAAAAAACTTTTTTTGGAGTTAGTAGTTGGTGGGGAGAAAAGCTTAATATAAAACCATCATTTATCAGACTTTTTTTTATTTATGCTGCATTTGCAAATGCATTAACGATTTTTATTTATTTGATTATGGTCTTTATTTTAAGGCTTAGAAATATGATAAAGTACAAAAAAAGAAAATCAGTTTTTGATTTATAATTTATGGATCTTCAACTTTTACTAACAATTATTTTAATTATTATAGAACTGGTAGCATTTGCATGGCTTATCATAGACATTCAAAAATCTAAAAAAAAGCAAGATAAAATAATTGAACTTGAACATCAGATTTTACAAGTTGAACATCAAATCTTGAGCTTGGAATCTAATATTTTAGAAACAGAAAACAAGATTATTGAGGAAATAAAGCAAGTGAATAAAAATTTAAGTAAACTAAAATAATGTTTCCAGAAAAAAAAATATTAGGTGTTTGTTGCTGGCTTGCTTACAAATTTGATTTAAATGTCACAGGTATACGAATTTTGTTTTTAATTTTTTTACTTCTTGGTGTTGGATCTCCTTTGTTGATTTATCTTATTTTGTATTTAATTAAACCAAATTCATTTTAATGCTTTGTTTAATTACAGGAAGTAATGGTCTTCTGGGTCAGAAAATTTTTCAAGAGTTGACAAATCATGATTATACAGTAGTTCTAACCTCTTTAGGAGAAAATAAAATTTCAAATTTAAAAGGTTATAATTATGAATCACTGGATATTTCTGATGAGGAAAAAGTTAGTGAGGTATTAAAAAAATATGAGCCTAATGTGGTATTCAATACAGCTGCAGTTACAAATGTTGATTTGTGTGAAGAGGAAAAGTCTTTATGTAAAAATGTAAATTCTAATTCGGTTAAATATCTTGCTGATACTTGCTTGGAAATAGGTGCACANCTTATTCATATTTCAACAGATTTTATTTTTGANGGAGAAAAAGAAATTTATGATGAGAAAGATGAACCCAATCCTCTNTCATATTATGGNNTNTCAAANTTAGATTCAGAGAAAATATTATTNAATCACTCATGTAAATGGTCTATTNTAAGAACAATTGTATTATTTGGTGTTGCAGAAAATTTAGAAAAAAATAACATACTTATTTGGGCAAAAGGAAAGTTGGAAAAAGGCGAAAAGATAAGAATTATAGATGATGAATATAGATCTCCAACATTAGCGGAGGATTTGGCAAAGGCATGTGTTAAGACCGCTGAAAAAAAGGTTTATGGTGTCATGCATATTTCTGGTGATGAAATGATGAGTATATTTGAAATGGTTGAGCGTCTAGCAAAATTCTATAAATTTGATGTGTCTTTGATTGAAAGAATAAATTCAAAGCAATTGAATCAAAAAGCAAAGCGACCACCAAAAACATGTTTTGATTTAACCAAAGCAAAAAAAGAAATAAATTATTCTCCAAAATCGTTTGAAGAAAGTCTTAAAATTATAGATAAACAACTATTAAAAAAATAAAAAATGAAAAAAACACTTTTTCTTGCTATACTCCCTTCTTTATCATTTGCTGAGGGTATTGATAAAAAAATTGATAATGCTTTTGCTCCAATATCTGACTTTTTCAGTAGCGTTGTCTTCTTTACAATTAACGATATTCCTTTTGTATTGATGCTACTTGTTTTTAGTGCACTTTTTTTTACAATATATTTTGCATTTCCAAATATTAGATATTTTAGAGTTGCGGTCAATACAGTAAGAGGTAAATACGATGATTTAGATATTAATAAAATAGAAGATGAAGATATCAAAGGAACCATTAAAAACGAAAGTGAAGATGGTGAAGTCAGCCATTTTCAAGCCTTGGCAACAGCTGTTTCTGGAACAGTTGGAAATGGAAATATTGCTGGTGTTGCACTAGCAATTGCTCTAGGTGGTCCTGGAGCAACATTTTGGATGATAATTTGTGGGCTACTAGGGATGTCAACAAAATTTGTTGAATGTACTTTAGGTGTTCAATACAGAGATGTAGGAGAAGACGGAACTGTTTACGGTGGACCAATGTATTATATTAGCAAAGGACTAAAAGACAGAGGTTTTCAATTTTTTGGTAAAATAGCTGCAGTTTTATTTGCAATCTTTTGTATTGGAGGTTCTTTTGGAGGAGGAAATGCTGCTCAGTCTAATCAAGCAACTATAGTTCTTAAAGATCTTATGGGATTAGAGAGTACAGCAGCCGGAGCTATAATTGGATGTATCATTGCTGTAATAGTTGGCATAATAATAATCGGTGGAATAAAGCGTATTGCTAATGTAACTGAAAAAGTTGTTCCGTTTATGGCTTTAATGTATTTGCTTGCTTGCTTATACATTATTTTATCAAATTTCTCATTTATTGATGATGCAGTGAGATTAATTATTTCTGAAGCATTTAATCCAACTGCGGTCGGTGTTGGAAGTGTTATTGGAGTATTATTGGTAGGTTTTAAAAGAGCAGCTTTTTCTAATGAGGCAGGTGCCGGATCTGCTTCAATAGCTCATTCAGCTGTAAAAACAAAATACGCAGCATCAGAGGGACTTGTTGCATTACTGGAGCCATTTATTGATACAGTGGTAATTTGTACAATGACAGCACTTGTAATAATAATTTTCAATTTTGGTGGCTATTTTGAATATGGTGGAGATGGTGGAATGGTTTATATTGACGGAGTTGGATATGAGGGTGCAGGAATAACATCAAAAGCTTTTGCTCAATATATTCCTTTTTCTAATGTATTTTTGACAATTGCAGTAGTTTTATTTGCTGTGTCAACAATGATTTCATGGTCATATTATGGACTACAATCTTGGAAATTTATATTTGGAAGAGGCTACTATGCTGATTTAACTTATAAAATTTTATTTCTTTTATTTATTGTAATTGGAGCTGCTTCTAGTATGTCTTCAATATGGGCTTTTTCTGATGCAATGATTTTTGCAATGATTTTTCCAAATATGGTAGGACTGTTTTTTTTATTTCCAGTTGTAAAAAAGGAATTAGCAAAATATCTTGATGCAATCAAAAAGAAAAATCTTTAAAAAATGCTAAGCAAAGAAATTGATTCGCAAATCAGAGAGGTAATTGATTTTCCAAAAAAAGGAATTTCATTCAAGGATATAACTCCATTGTTAATGAATAAAAGTATTTCAGATAAAATTATCTTGGAATTTAAATCAAGAATATTAGATTTTGAAATAGATGCAATTGTTGGAATTGAAAGTAGAGGCTTTTTGTATGGTTTTTTATTAGCAAATACGTTAGGTATTCCATTTATTCCTATTAGAAAATCAGGCAAATTACCTTGTGAAACCGTTAAATATAAATATGAACTAGAGTATGGGTTTTCTGAAGTTGAAATTCACAAAAATGATATTAAGAAAGGATGGAATGTATTAATTCATGATGATCTCCTTGCAACAGGAGGAACCGCGTGTGCAGCTGCTGAACTAATTGAGCTGTCTGGAGCTAATGTAGCTGGCTTCGCATTTATTGTAAGTCTTGAATACTTAAATGCACTTCCAAAACTCGAAAAGTACTCTACTAATATTATCAATCTTGTAGAATACAAATAAAAATTTGTATATAATTTGCTATTACAAATGATATTTATATTTTTGCAGCCGATTTAAAAAACAAATTTATGCTAGTAATTCCTGTAAAAGACGGAGAAAATATAGATAGAGCTCTGAAAAGGTTCAAAAGAAAGTTTCTTAAAACAGGCACTTTAAAAGAGGTTCGCTCCAGAAAGGAATACACAAAAAAATCCGAAAGACTTCGTGTTCGCAAACAAAAAGCTGTATATTCCGAGAACATCTTAAGAAATATGGAGTAATATTTTTTTACTCTTTATCAATTTAACTACCTTTATTGCAACTAATCCTAATGTTTTATGTACATTGATGATTTTATTGATTATGTAAAATCTGAAAAAAGATATTCGGACCATACTGTATTATCTTATATTACCGATCTAAATCAGTTTTTTCGTTTTTTGCATAAAGAATATCAAATAATTGATCCGAAAATTGTAAAAT
>PBAG01000036.1 GCA_002715885.1 Flavobacteriales bacterium
TTGGCTGTTTTTTCTTTACTGATTTCAGAAATAAAGCTATTAGAACTAAAATAGTTAAAAGGATCCACAATAGTTAGTATAGCAATCCAAACTAAAATAGGTGTCAAGAATAAGCTACACTTTTGAAATATATTTTTAAAATCTTTATTCATATTTAAAATTGAAAATAAATAAAGTTGTTTACATTGGAGTGTGGTGCAACAAATAAAATACCAAAGACAAGCATATAGTAAACCATCCATCTTAGCCATTTCGGTTGATTTTCTAATTTATNCCAAACANTTCCAGATCTTTCAAAGAGACTATAGATTATCAGTATTAATATAAGCAGAATACATTTTACGATATCTTCTTGAAAAACACCAATTCCTCTAAACTGTATGCTAATTTCATTCAAATTAAAAATATCATTNGAGCTAATGAATAGATGNTTTATTATGTNNAAAGCATCTTCAATATTATTNGCTCTAAAAAAAATCCAAGCAAATGAAACTAAAATAAATGTTATGGNTACNTCCNAAAATTTNTTTAAAAANATATTTTGTTTTTNNAGAAAACTTGATATTATTTTTTTTGGATTTGAAAGAATTAATGCTGTAACTAAATATGTTCCATGAAGAGCCCCCCAAATNACAAAAGTCCAATTAGCACCATGCCATAGCCCACTTACTAAAAAGGTAATTANTATNTTATAGTGCCATTTCCATTTAATTGTTCTATTTCCNCCNAGAGGAATATANACATAATCTCTAAACCAAGTTGATAANGTTATGTGCCANCTTTGCCAGAATTCTCTTATAGATTTTGAAAAATAAGGTCTTTTAAAATTTTCTCTAAGTTCAAAACCCATTACTCTAGCTGTGCCTATTGCAATGTCTGAGTATCCAGAGAAATCNCAATATATTTGAAATGTGAAAAANATTGTTGCTAAAATAAGTGCAAGGCCAGAGTAGTTTTCTACGTTATTNTATACACTGTCTACAAGAATAGCTAAATTATCAGCTATCACAATTTTTTTAAAAAATCCCCATAACATTTTTTGTAATCCTGCTTTTATTCTTTCATAATTTATATCATGTTTTTGGAAAAATTGTGGAAGTAAATGATTTGATCTTTCAATTGGACCAGCAACAAGCTGAGGAAAGAAAGAAACATAAACAGCAAAAACACCTAGATGTTTTTGAGCNGGAGTTTTATTNTTATATACGTCAATGGTNTAGCTTAAAGTTTGAAAAGTATAAAATGAAATTCCTACTGGTAGNAGNACATCAAAAAAAGGCATTTCATAAAANACATTATAGTGATTAAAAATATTTTGTATGTTCTCACTAAAAAAATTAAAGTACTTAAAGCCAAATAGAATACCTAAATTGGTGAAAAGACTTAAGAGNAACCATTTTTTTCTTTGTGGTTTCTTTTTTATTCTGCTCATTTTATTTGAGCAGATATAATCAATTAACGTTGAGATTATAATTAAGANAATATAATCTACTTTCCAACACATATAAAAATAGTAGCTTGCTACTAATAAAAGAATCCATCTGTATTTATATGGAAGTGAAAAATATAAAATGATTACAATTGGAAAAAAAACTACAAATTGCAATGAATTGAATAGCATATAATATATTTAATTATGTGTGGAATTACTTTTAACACAAATATACAAATCCAATATTTTTATTTTTCTCATTCTTAGTATTTGCTCAATTAATAAATAAAAGATGTTATNTTTATGCNCTTTTAGAATGAAAAAAAAAGTAGCTATAATTGATCANCTTGGTGCGCATGGAAGTTCTCATCACTTTTATTTATTTGGACAGGCAAAAGGTTTAATTGAAAATAATGTCGATGTAAATCTTTATACTAACTCATCAACNATTGACCCATTAATAAAAGATCTAAATTTCTTTCAGTTTTACAAAAATATTTTTAAATCAAAAAATAAGTTTTTGTCACTTGTTAGATACCTAATGGGTTCAATCAAATCTCATTTTCATGCGCGAATTAATAAATGTAAGATCTTCCATTATCATCTTTTTGGCTCTAGTATTTTAGTGATTTTTAATATGTTTTTGGCTAAATTGCTTTTTGTAAAAATTACATTAACTATTCATGATGTAAAAAGTTTTTCAAAAAAAAGAAAATCGTCTTTTTACTCTAGATTAATTTATTTTTTTTCAGATTTAATTATTACACACAATAAGTTTAGTAAAGATGAAATTATATCAAATTTTCGTTTTTTAGAAAACAAGATTGAAATAATTCCTCACGGTAATTACCTTCCTTTTATTTCTGCTGAAGAAAATCAAAAAAACGCCAGAGCTAAACTCAGTATTTCTGATGATAAAAAGGTTTTATTGTTTTTTGGTATGATAAAATCAGTGAAAGGATTAGATGTTTTATTGGAAGCAATGCCAAAAATAGTTAAGTCAAATCCAAATATACTTTTATTAGTTGCAGGAAAGCCATGGAAAGATGATTTTAGTAAGTATGAAAATCAAATAAGCAGATTAAATATTAAAAAATATTGCATGCTAGAAATCAAATTCATAGATCATAAAGATGTTTCTCTTTTCTACTCTGCATCTGATATAGTTGTTCTTCCTTACAGAAAAATTTATCAAAGTGGTGTTTTAATGATGAGTTTGTGTTATAAAAAGCCCGTTGTTGTTTCAGATTTACCGTCATTTAAAGAGGTTCTGAAAGATAAAGAGACAGCTGTGTTCTTTTCAAGTGAAAATAGTAATTCACTTTCAGAAGCTGTAAACTTCTTATTAAATGATGAAAAGTTGCTTGAAAATATAAAGATTAATGCTTTTGCTTTGATGCAGGATAAATTTAGCTGGACCTATATCGGTCAACTTACAAGTAAAGCATATAATAAAATAAATTATTTTTACAAAAAATAGTTTATGCAAGACAGTATCACTAAGCTTATAAATGAATCAATTCAGAATTTTTCAAAGCTATCTGAAGACAAAAGTCAGTTAATTTTAATNGAAGAAATTACTAATGTAATTATTAANTCATTTGAAAATGGAAATAAATTGTTGATATGTGGAAATGGTGGGAGCGCTGCTGATGCCCAGCATATTGCGGCTGAATTAAGTGGAAGGTTTGAAATTGACAGAAAACCATTAAACGCAGANGCATTACATGTTAACTCATCATATGTGACTGCTGTNGCAAATGATTATGGNTACGACGAGATATATTCNCGNATGATACAGGCAAAGGGGCAAAAAGGGGATGTTCTGTTGGCTCTTTCAACATCTGGTAATTCAAAAAATGTTATCAGTGCAATCGAAAAAGCCAATTCAAATGGCTTGGTTACAGTTGGATTGAGCGGAAATCAGGGGGGGGATATGCAGAAATTATGCAAGTATAATTTAATTATTCCCTCAAACAATACTGCTAGAATACAAGAGGCCCATATACTTGTTGGACATATCATATGTAAATTGATTGAACAAAAAATGTTTGCTTAATAATTATGTACGATACTCTATTTTTGGACAGAGATGGTGTGATTAATAGAAAATTAGAAGGTCAGTATGTTACAAAATTTAGCGAATTTGAGTTTATTAAAAATTCTGATTCTGCAATTCGTAAACTTCATAAAATTTTTAAAAGAATTCTCATAGTTACAAATCAACAAGGTATTGGTAAGGGATTAATGACAGAGGATGATCTTAATTTTTTGCATCAGAAAATGCAAAGAGAATTAAATGCTGATTATAATCTTATTGACAAGATTTATTTTTGCCCTTGTTTAGAGGCAGATAGTTGTAATTGTCGTAAGCCAAAAACTGGTATGTTTGAAAATGCTATGNTAGATTTTCCAGACATTCAAATAGAAAAATCTNTACTTGTTGGTGATTCTGATTCNGACATAGAAGCTGGTAAAAAATTTGGTCTAAGTACGGTAAAGGTAAATGAAACGTTTACTTTAAGCGAATGGTTAAAATCAATAATATGAAAAGATTTAATTTTTTATATAGGTTAATATTTGTTCTTTTTACTTTTTTGTTTTCAAATTTTTCAACTGCTCAATATACTAATTTGCCATTGGGCTATAATTTTAATTTAAATCTTGGCGCTGAAATTGATCAAAATGTTCAACACACTTCATTTAAGCCCATTATTATAGGATCACAAAATATTGATATTGAATCTATTCTTGAAAGAAATTTTTTTAATGATAATAGTATATTAGAGCATAGAATTTTCAACAAGCATCTGGTTGAAATTAGCGGTGAAGATTATTATGTTGGAGGTTCATTAACATCAAATTTGTCTNTAGGATTTGAAGAGCAAGAGTCTTTGAATACNTTTGTTAATACACGNGGTTTTATTATTGATGGGTTTATTGGAAATAGAGTTTCTTTTCAAACAACATTTTTAGAAAATCAAGCTGTTTTTCCAAATTATCTTGATTCATTAATTAGATCGAGTGTGCATGACTTTGTAATACCAGGNCAAGGTAGAGGAAGAACATATAATGAGAACGGATTTGATTATGCTCGATCGTCAGGCTTTGTTTCAATTGACGCCTCTAAAAATTTTATTCTTCAATTTGGACATGGAAAACATTTTATNGGCGATGGTTATCGTTCATTATTGCTTTCAGATAATTCTTTTAATTATCCTTTTTTGAGGCTGCAGTCTAGCTTTGGTAAATTTCAATATACGAATCTTTACTGTGAGCTTCAGGACATGAAAAACTATTTGTCCTTTGAAAATAATTATGATTATATGGGGTATGCTAAAAAATATATGTCTGCACATTATTTATCTGTAAATGTAACCCCTAAGTTATCNTTAGGCCTTTATGAATCTGTTGTTTGGAAAACCAATAGAACTCTAGGCAGCAATGGTTTTGATATAAATTATTTAAATCCNGTTATTTTTTTGAGACCTGTTGAATATTCAATTAATTCTCCTGACAATGTGCTAATTGGCCTTAACGCTAAATATCAACTAACTGAAAAATCAAATATTTTTGGTCAAATTATTGTTGATGAATTTACAATAGATGAAATGAGAGAGAATAATGGTTATTGGGCTAATAANTATGGATATCAAATTGGTTATAAATGTTATGATTTTCTGAGCATGCCTAATTTGACCTTTCATATTGAGAGAAATAATGTTCGCCCATATACTTATTCACATTGGAATGAATCTAATTATGGTCATTATAATGAAGAGCTAGCCCATCCACTGGGAGCAAATTTCTCAGAGAATATCTTAATACTTTCATATAGAAAAAAAAGAATAACAGCCCAATTTAAATATTTGGATATTGTTTATGGTTCAGATTATTTAGGAGATTCGATATCTCATGGAAATGATATATATGCAGATTACAATAATAGATCAGCAAATTATGGTGTAAATATGTTTAATGGAAATAAAACTGAAGTAGATTACATGCAATTTAATTTAGGATATGTTTTAAATCCTATTACAAATTTAAAGCTTGAATTATCTTTAGTTCAAAGAAATCAATCTAGCGATGTATACAATCAAAAAACAAATTATTATTCAATTTCATTAATATCAGATCTGTTTAATTATTATTACGATTTTTAATGAGCAAGTATATTTTAAATATTGAAACCTCAACAAAAGCATGCTCTGTTGCATTATTTAAAAATGAGGAATTAGTTTTATTTAAAGAAAGTAATACAGATAACTTTTCTCATTCTGAAAAGTTATTAAACTTTATTTCAGAAATTATTGAAATATCGCCAATCAATTTGTCAGCTCTTGATGCAGTTGCTGTTAGCATGGGGCCAGGATCATATACAGGCCTAAGGATTGGAGTTTCAACAGCAAAAGGCTTGTGCTATGGCCTGGATATTCCATTAATTTCAATTTCAACACTTAAGGCCATGNCATTTGGANTAATTCCAAAACAAAAAGCAGATCTTTATTGCCCAATGATNGACGCGCGAAGAATGGAAGTTTATTCTGCTATTTTTGATGCTAACAATAACCAAATTAGGGATATACAGGCCGATATAATAGATAGTACTTCATATAAAAAAGAATTAGAAAAAACGGTAGCATTTTTTGGAGATGGTTCTGAAAAGGTTAAAGAAATAATCCAAAATAAAAATGCAATTTTTATTTCAAACTTTTATCCAAGCGCTAAATACATGGGGTCTTTATCTTATCAAAAATATTTAGAATCTGATTTTGAAGATTTAGCATATTTTGAGCCGTTCTATCTAAAAGATTTTGTAGCGGGAAAGAAAAGCTAGCTCCTTCTTTTACTTTTTTTAAACTTTTCTTTAAAAGATCCTTTTTTTTCTTTTCCTTTTGGGTAGCTTCTTGTGTTATTTTTTAATCTGTTGGCAGATTTCCTTTTTTTTCTCTTGTTTTCAGTGGATGATTTAACATCTTGATCTTTTGGTGCTTTAGATTTTTCAACAATAAGTTTTTCGCCATTCCAATCCTTTTTATAAAAACTTTTTAAAATTAGATTTTCATAAGCATTTTCTACTTCAAAAAAAGAAAAGTTTTTGAAAATATCAATTTTTCCAATAACAATATTTCGATTTTTGGTAAACTCATTAATCATTCCAATTAGATTGTGTGTTTGTAAATTACTGCCTCTTCCTATGTTTATAAAAAATCTTGTGAAGCCGTCTTCACTATGTCCTTTTGAATTTCTTTGACGAGGAACATGTGATTTGTCTTTATTTTTTTGTTTTTNGAGATTAATATTATTGGAGTTTTTATAAAATGATAAAAATCTATTGAATTCAGTTGAAATAAAATGTTTAATTAAATCTTCTTTATCTAAATGTGAAAATTTTTCTTTAATAGATGGTAAATACTTTTCTATTTGACTTCCAACTTTAGTATTAACAACTTTATCTACTAAATTTAAAAGTTGTATTTCACATATTTCTTCACCTGATGGAACTTTTTGGTATTTTATTTCCTTTTTAAGCATTTTTTCAATAAAACCGATTTTTCTTGTTTCTCTGCTATGAGCTATGATTATTGAAATTCCTTTATTTCCGGCTCTTCCTGTTCTTCCAGANCGATGAATATATATTTCATTGTCGTCAGGCAGATTATAGTTAATAACATGAGATAGATTGTCTATGTCTAAACCTCGAGCAGCAACATCTGTAGCTACTAGTATTTGAATATTCTTTTTTCTGAATCTGTTCATGACATGATCGCGCTGTGCTTGCGACAGCTCACCATGAAGAGCATCAGCATTATATCCATCTTGCATCAGCTTATTTGCTATGTCTTTAGTTTCTCTTCTAGTTCTGCAAAAAACAATTCCATAAATGTTTGTATTTATATCACAAATTCTTCTTAATGCTTTGTATTTATCTTTTGCGTTAACAAGATAATAATGATGTTCTACATTTTTTGCTCCCTCATTTCTTTTTGCAACTTCAACTTTTTTAGGGCTAAACATATAATTTTTTGAGATTCTCATCACCTCTTTAGGCATGGTTGCTGAAAACAATAATGTTTGTTTTTCTTCTGGAGTTTCTGCTAAAATAATATCAAGATCTTCTTTAAATCCCATATTTAACATTTCATCGGCCTCATCTAAAACAACACTTTCTATGTGTTTGAGCACTAACTTTTTTCTTTTTATTAAATCAATTACCCTTCCTGGTGTNCCAACAATGATTTGGGAACCTGATGCTACTGACCTTATTTGTGATTGAATATTTGCCCCTCCATAAACAGCTGTTATTTTTAAGTTTTTAATATACTTTGAAAATGATTCAAAATCTTTTGTNATTTGAAGGCATAATTCTCTTGTAGGACACAAAATTATAGATTGTGGAAGATTTTTTTTTGTATTAATTTTTTCAATGATTGGTAACCCAAAAGCAGCAGTTTTGCCAGTACCAGTTTGGGCAAGAGCAATTAGATCTTGCTCGCTTTCAATTAAAAATGGAATAACTTCTTTTTGAATTGGGGTTGGTTCTGAAAAGCCTAAATCGATAATTGCCTTTTGAATTTCTTTTTTTAGAAAAATATCTGAAAATAACATCATTAAATTTTGTGCAAAAGTACACTTTAATTTATTTGTAATGTTTTTGTTAATTTTTATTAAAAAATTCTATTTTTTTTGAAAAAAAAATCGTGATTATTGTGTAATTCATTTAGTAAATTTGCAACTAAACTTTTTACAATGAAAAAATATAATTTTTCTGATAGGCACATTGGCCCTCGAGAACATGATATTAAGAATATTATCAAGCGTGTTGGTGTAAAATCAATGACTGATTTAATTGACCAAACAATTCCAAAACATATTCAATTAGATTCTGATATGGATTTGCCTAAGCCACTGTCTGAAAATAGGTTTATAGAACATATGAAAAGTTTAGCAAGTAAAAATAAATGCTTTAGAAATTATATAGGCATGGGCTACTATAATACCATATTGCCCGGAGTTATTCAAAGAAATATATTAGAGAACCCAGGATGGTATACTTCATACACTCCTTATCAAGCAGAAATTGCCCAAGGTAGATTAGAAGCATTACTTAATTTCCAAACCATGGTAAGCGATTTAACAGCAATGGATTTAGCCAATGCCTCATTACTTGACGAAGGTACAGCAGCTGCGGAAGCAATGACGATGCTTTATAGTTGTAGGCCAAGACACCAGAAGAAAGAAGGTGTTAAAAAAATCTTTGTTTCTGAAGAATGTTTTCCTCAAACCATAGATTTGCTGAAAACACGATCAGAGCCATTAGAAATTGAATTGGTCATTGGTAATCATGAAAAAATTCAAATAGACCAATCATTTTATGCTGCTATTTTTCAATATCCAGGCAAATATGGGCAAATTAAGAACTATGAAACAATAGCCAAAGAACTGAAAGAAAAAGAGATTGCAATTATTGTTGCAGCTGATTTAATGAGTCTTTGTTTGTTAAAACCACCAGGTGAATGGGGAGCTGATGTTGTTGTTGGAACAACTCAAAGATTTGGAATTCCGCTAGGATATGGTGGTCCCCATGCTGCATATTTTGCAACTCTTGAAAAATACAAAAGAAATATTCCAGGAAGAATCATTGGAGTAAGTGAAGATGAAGACGGAAATAGAGCATTAAGGATGGCTCTTCAGACAAGAGAACAGCATATTAAAAGAGAAAAAGCAACGTCTAACATATGTACAGCACAAGCATTACTTGCAATCATGGCGGGAATGTATGGTGTATTTCATGGACCAAAAGGTTTATATGCCATAGCAAAAGAGATTCACGATAACACATCATTACTTTCCGAGGGATTAAAACAATTAGGTTTTCAGCAAAAAAATAGTGATTTCTTTGATACACTTTTAGTATCTCTTGGCAATGTATCACAAGAAAAATTAATTCAAACTGCAATTGAGAACAAAATGAATTTTAATGTGATTGATGATAAAACTGTGTCTTTGAGCATTGATGAAAAAGATGATAGAGAATCAGTTAGAGATATTTTGCAAGTTTTTGCTTTAGCTTCTGCTCACAAGGATTCAGAGAATTTAATAAATGAGCTTTATGCTCAAAAGACTAGNTTTAAAATTGATGAATCTCTTTTAAGAAAATCTGAATACATGCAACATGAAATTTTTAATAAATATCACTCAGAGACTGAGATGATGCGTTATATTAAAAGGTTAGAAAACAAAGATTTTTCATTAAACAGATCAATGATTGCCCTTGGATCATGTACCATGAAGTTAAATGCAGCAACAGAACTATTCCCCCTTAGTTGGCCTGAATTTAATAATATACACCCATTTGCCCCTTTGGATCAAGTTGAAGGTTACCAAATAATTTTTAAGGAGCTGGAAGAAATGTTATGTGAAATAACAGGATTTGCTGCAATGAGTTTACAGCCAAATTCTGGTGCGCAAGGAGAATATGCTGGTTTGATGGTTATAAGGGCATATCACAAAAGTAGAGGTGATTCTCACAGAAATATTTGTTTGATTCCATCATCTGCCCACGGAACTAACCCCGCATCTGCCGTGATGGCTGGTATGCAAGTTGTTGTAACCCCGTGTGATGAAAGAGGAAATATTGACGTAGAAGTACTTAAAGAAAAGATAAGTGAGCACAAAGAAAATCTTGCAGCCTTAATGATAACTTACCCTTCTACTCATGGTGTTTTTGAAGAAAGTATTACAGAAATCACATCTCTAATTCATGAAAATGGAGGACAGGTATATATGGATGGTGCTAATATGAATGCTCAGGTAGGACTAACGAACCCTGCCATTATTGGAGCTGATGTTTGTCATTTAAATCTTCACAAGACATTCGCTATTCCTCATGGAGGAGGAGGCCCAGGAGTTGGTCCAATTGGAGTAGCTGCTCATTTAAAAGATTTTTTGCCTAATAGTTCTTTAATAGAAACTGGGGGTGATTTGGGAATGTCAATCTCATCTGCGCCATGGGGAAGTGCACTTGCTACAACTATTTCCTATGCCTACATACTCATGTTGGGAGCTGAAGGATTAAAAAAGTCAACAAATATTGCAATACTTAATGCTAACTATATAAAGAATCGTTTAGAAAATAAGTTTGATATTCTGTACACTGGTGATCAGAACAGAGTTGGTCATGAAATGATAGTAGATTTTAGATCCTATAAAGAACATGGTATTGAAGTTTTAGATATAGCAAAGCGTCTAATGGACTACGGTTTTCACGCACCCACTGTCTCTTTTCCAGTTGCTAACACAGTTATGATAGAACCTACAGAAAGTGAATCAAAAGAGGAACTCGACAGATTTTGTGATGCGCTACTTGGAATTAAATCTGAAATTGATGAGGTAATAGAAAATAAAGTTGATAAAGACAATAATGTTTTAAAGAATGCCCCACACACTTTAGAAATGACAGTAAATGATAGTTGGTCATATCCATATTCAAGAGAAAAGGCAGTTTTTCCTTTACCTCATTTGAAACAAAATAAATTTTGGCCAACAGTAAGAAGAATAAATGGTGCTTTGGGTGACAGAAATTTGATTTGTTCCTGCCCTCCTTTAACCGATTATTAAACTTCGATTACAAATATTAGTTTCTTAGTTTTATTAAGGTTTTTTTAGATTATATTTGTATTAACATTTTAAACTAACACAATTTTAGATATGAAAAGAATTTTACCATTATTTATTGCAGTTTTAACTTTTAGCTTAGTTTCTGCACAACAAAAAGCTCCATTAAAAAATTATAAAATGGAGGTAAAACCAAAATCAAGTGCAACTGTAAACAATAGCTCCTCATCTATGATTCAACCAGCACCACTATGGTCAGATGACTGTTCAGATCCTGCAACATGGACTTTTACAAATACAAGCTTACCACCTCTTGACTGGAACTGGACAAATAACACTGATATTCAGTCACAGTGCNTAACAACATTACCTACTTCTCTAGCTACTTTCAATAGTACAACGGCAAGCAATGGTTTTATGATAATCAATTCAGATGCAGCTCCAGGAAATGTTGATCAAAATGGAACACCTATTGTTTGTGAGTTTACCAACACTCAACCTATCGATTTAACTGGTTATCAAAATGTTCAACTCACATTTCAACATAGTTTTAGATGGTGGAANGATACCAGAGGAGTAAGAGTTTCTGGTGACAACGGTGCAACTTGGACAGATTTTGAAATTTCAAATGCCACAACTTATAATACACCAAATCAAAATTCTGATAATCCTCACATTAGTACTTATAATATATCTTCTATAGCTGGAAATCAATCTCAGGTATTGGTTCAGTTTTACTATGATGATAATGACTACTGGGGATGGTACTGGACTGTGGATGATGTCGTAATTGAAGAGGTTCCAGATAATGGATTGGAATGTACCGACGAGACATTTGGTGGTTGGTGGGTTGGATACCAAACATTAGGTGATATTGGAATAGACTACACTTTATATCCAATGGCTCAAGCAACTGCAAATCCGTATAGAATGGAGGCAGTTATCTCTAATACTGGAGTCAATACTCAAAATAATGTGACATTGCATGTAGATGTTGAGGAGCCAAATGGTACAGTTAATAACTTCACTTCTAATTCAACAAATTTAGTTGGAGCTCCAAATCCAGCTAATGATACTGCAGCAACAACTTCAAACTTTACTCCATCAAATATGGGAGTATATAACTTTTCGTTTTGGGCTACCTCAGACTCATTTCCAACAACAGATACAATGACAATGAGTTCAATCGTAACAGATACTGTTTATGGAGTTGATTATGATTGGAACAATGATGGCTCCAATTTAGGNGGAGGATACTATTTAGGTAGAACTTGTGGAGGTCAAGTTCTTGCAAATGTTTTTGATATTTATGAAAATACTCAGTTAACCTCTATATCTTTTCATGTTAGCTCTTCATCTGTCCCTGGTGCNAAATTAAATGTTCAAATATATGAGCAAAATGGACAAATTTATTTGGAAGAATCTGATGAGTATACTATTACAGCGCAAGATTTAGGGTCTTGGGTAACAGTTCCAATGCTAAGCCCATTTCCATTATTTGCAGGAACCTCATATATGGCTGCAGTAAAAGGAATCCAACACCCAACGGATACATCTTTGATTAGTGCATCAGATAATGTAAATACATCTAGCTACATACAAGACAATGGTTGTGATATTGGCTCGGGAGGTTTTGGTGCTTGGTACACAGCCTCAGATCCACTTGCGATTAGAATGAACTTTGGATATGTTAGTGCTGTNAANGATGATTTNAAAAGTGGATTTAGTATCTTCCCAAATCCATCAAAGGGAATTTTTACTATTGAAAATTTAAATAATGAAAATATTAAATTTTCAATAAGAAATATTTTAGGTCAAATATCATACTCGGGCAAACTGAGTTCAATATCTAATTCAACTATTGATTTATCTCATTTAGAATCGGGGATATACACTATAGAATTTGATGGAAAATCAAGACAGCATAATCAAAAATTAGTTATAGAAAAATAAACATATTTTATACTTAAATAAAAAAGGTGCATACTGAAATATGCGCCTTTTTTATTTGAGATGTACTAGACCTTTGTAGATTAGATTTTGTAAATTTGTTAAAAAAAAGAACTATGAAAAAAATATTTACAATTTTGTGCATTGCATTAACATATCAGATATGTTTTGGTCAAGTTAATGCAGAGCATATTTTGACTACCAAAAATTATAATGAATATGCTTCTACTGTAAAGGTGCCAAAATCTGTTACTCCTTTTTGGTCTGAAGATTTTTCTAACGGAATTCCAAGTACTTGGATAAACTCAACAGTACCCTGGGAATATAGAGGTCCATCAACAAACCCTAATATGACAGTTGGATCTAGAGGGGCCTATGCATCTAATCAAACAGCTATACAATCACCCACTGCACAAAATGGTTTCGTAATTTTTGACTCTGACTATTATGATAACTATGGAACAGCTGGTGCTTTTGGTACTGGACCATACCCTTCAAATCCAAACGGACACTTAGGTACATTAACAACAGAATCAATTGATCTATCTAACTATTCAGCTGTATCTCTTGTATTTAATAGTTACTACAGAGAATACACAGGAATAGCAAAGGTTGCTTTTAGTATTGATGGAGGATTAACATTCACTAATGAAATGGAGGTTCATCCTGATATAGATGTCAATGATGCAACTACTGCTGATTATGAGGTAATGTTAAATCTTCCAAGTAATATTGCAGGTCAGCCAAGTGTGCATATTCAATTTAAATACGATGGAACTGTTCTTTATAATAGTTATTATGGATACTACTTTTGGATGATTGACGATGTTCGNTTAATTGAAACTCCAGCTAACTTNATGTACTGCCAAGACGAAATGTTTGGCGGATGGTGGAAAGGATACCAAATTACTGGAGATCTAGGCTGTAATTATACATTTAACCCAATGGCACAGGCACTTGGAAATCCTTACAGGCTGGAAGGAGTGGTAAGAAATCTTGGGGCTAATGCTCAAAACAATGTTACCTTACATGGAGAGATGGCTGATGATTTAGGAAATGTTCTATTCTCGGACGTTTCTAATTCAATAACATTNCCTGTAGCTGCTACAGATACATTAGCACTAAATAGTTATTATACCCCAACAAACATGGGAACNCATAACGTAAATATTTGGGCAAGTTCTGATTCAATCGCTACAACCGATACAAGTGTTATGTCAACAATTGTAACTGATTCAGTCTATGGAATTGATTATGATTGGAATTCAGATGGAGCAAATCTTGGAACAAGTGCATGGCGAATTGGAAGAACTTGCGGAGGTCAAGTTGGAACAACAGCTTACGATGTTTACGCNGACGGTCAAGTTACTTCCATTTCATTTCACGTTGGCTCTCAATCTGTAGTTGGAGCGCAAATGACAACNGAAGTATATGAAGGCTTTGGTACTAACAGTATATTTTTAGCTGAATCTGACCCATATACATTAACTCCACAGGATATTGGAAATTGGGTTACNGTNCCATTACTAAGTCCACTTCCAGTTTTTAAAGGAACATCATATATGGCAGCAGTAAGAGGCTTTGCTCACCCAACAGATACTTTTATGATTACTGTTGCTGTTAACCCAGCATCAGCAAGTTATATACAAGACAATGGATGTAATCTAAATTCTGCAAATCCTGCTGGAACCTGGTATTCTGCTACTGATAAAATGGCTATTAGAATGAACTTTGGTTATGTAAATAATATAAACGAAAGAGGTGATAATTCTGATTTTAATATTTATCCAAATCCAACAAATGGTTTGTTTATGATTTCAACAAATAATGATGAGGCATGTACTGTTAGTGTTTCTAATGTTTTAGGACAAGAAATAATTCAAATCAATTATGATGGTTCTAGTCCTTTATCTATAGATTTAGATAACTACGATACAGGTATTTACACTGTTAAGCTTTCATATCCAAATAAGATTTCTACCAAATCAATTGTTTTACAATAATATTTAATATTGTATTTAAAAAAGCTCTGTCTAAAAACAGAGCTTTTTTTATATTTGTTAAAATCAAAAAAATGAAAAAATTATACTTTATACTTTCAGTCTGCATAATTTCATATAATGTATATGGTCAGTCTGTAAATGCAAATATTGAGCCTGAAATAGAAAATTTTCAGATAAGCATGCCTAATATGAATAATTCAAATTTATCAGCTCAAGTACCAATTTGGTCTGAAGATTTTTCAGGTGGATTCCCATCTTTATGGTCAACAAATTCTACTAATATGGGCGGTGCTTTTGCGACATGTCCATGGGCTTGGACAACAGATGGTACGTGGGGATATTGGAATGGAAACCAAGGTAATTCACCATCTAATGCTATTAGTTCAACAACAGCATCAAATGGTTTTTTAATATGTGATACAGATTCAGCTAATCATTATGCTAATGGACAACCTTCTGGTTCTACTTACCAATATATTGAATCATATGTTACTACTAATGCAATAGATTTATCAGCTTACCCTGCAGTTAGTGTTGAATTTGAGCATTTATTTAGATATAACAATTTAGGTAATACAAATTTCACACCTCCTAGTGTTTATGTTAGCTCTGATTCAATTAACTGGACAGAATATCAGGTGCACGGAGGAATTTCAAATAATACACAGTCATCTAATCCAGAATTCACAAGTATAAATATTTCAACTGTAGCTGGAAATCAACCAACAGTTTATTTAAAATTTGGATGGGTAGCAAGATGTTATTACTGGATGATTGATGATATAAAAATCGTTGAAACGGACCCAAATAGATTAGAAATTGCTGACCATACATATGGTGGTTGGTGGTTAGGATATCAAATATTAGGAGATTTAGGTGCTGATTATACATTTAATCCAATGAACCAAGTAACTCAAAACCCATACAGAATGGAGGCAGTAGTTCAAAATAATGGAGCAAGTGATCAAACTAATACAACATTACATACTGCAGTTTTTGATGATAGTGGAAACAATATATCTTCAGCAACATCTAATGGTATGACATCTACTGTAAATTCTTATGATACTCTTGCAACAAACACTAATTTTTCACCAACAAATTATGGTTATCACGAAATAAGTTTTTGGGCAAGTTCTGACTCATTTCCTTCAACTGATACACTAACAAGAGGAACTGTTGTAACAGATACTATTTACGGAGTTGATTATGATTGGAACACAGATGGAACAAATGCAGGAAATGGATATTTTTTAGGTAGGTCTTGTGGTGGGCAAGTACTAGCAAATAGATTTGATATTTACGAAAATACAACTGTAACATCAATATCTTTTCATGTAAATGATAATTCAGTTCCTGGGGCTGAATTGAATGTAGAACTATATGAAGCTGATGGTCAAATTTATTTGGAAGAGTCTGACCCATATGTTTTAACAGCATCTGATATAGATAATTGGGTAACTTTACCATTGTTAAATCCTTACCCTTTATTTGCAGGAACTTCATATATGGCAGCAGTTAGAGGTAGACAACATCCTACTGACACTTCGCTTATTAGTAGTACAACCAACCCTAATACTGCGAGATATTTGCAAGACAACTGTGGAAATGGTAACTGGTATACTATTTCAAAAGCACTATTAATTAGAATGAATTTTGGAACTCCAAGCTCTGTTTTGGATAGTGATTTTGATCTAAGCTATAATATCTATCCAAATCCAGCAAACAGAATTTTAACTATTCAAAATGCTATTAAAAATAATTATGACTTAAATATTAAAAATACTTTAGGTCAAATAGTAGTATCTGAAAATCAGCTTTCAGAAGTTGAAAAAACAATTGATGTAAGTGGATTAAGCTCTGGATTTTATACAATTGAAATTAAAAATAAAGATAAAATATTCTCAGAAAAGTTAATAATTAAATAGTTAAGAAAACAGCAGCTAAACAAGCTGCTGTTTTTTCTTAAATACATAATAAAGTATTATTAAAAGTATTAGCATTAGAATTTCCCAATAGAAAACATAAGTTGGAATGCCCAATATTTTATCCAAATTATTTATTATCAGAGGATTATTTACAGATGGGGGGGTTGATACATAAAAGTAATTTGAACCAATAAAAGAATTTAATGGTATAATAAAAATAAGTATCAAATTAATCAAGCCAAATATTTTTAACCACGATCTTTTACTTAAATTCATTTGCATTGCATATCTCATGTAAAATGGTATTACAATTATTGAAGCATGTTTAAAATAAAACATTATNTAAAAGAAATTAATTTCTTTNTANATAGTTATTTGCGGTGTCAATAAAGAAAGGNTTCCTCCAATAATTCCNGCGTAAAATAAAAATTCAAATAAAAGTTGTTTCTGNTTCACAAATCCAATGAAACAACAAANNANTGCTGATATGCTACAGAGGTGAAAAGGCAAATTATTNACTAATTCCCATGAATCCGTAAATATTAAAATTAGGTGATTTGTTATTGTCATCANTAATACGAGGATACTGCTGATTTTTAGAAACTGATTTAGATTTTTGAGTCCTATTTTGTATATCAAAATGATATAAAAAAGGANAAATAAAAAGGTTATAATTATATTTCTTATCCACTCTTTCGANAGAAAATCAATAATTATTATTTCGTCCATAATCTAAATTAATAAAGACAAACTTACGCTACTTTAATTTATTTCTTATGCGNAGCATAATAAGAATCNTATATAAAAACAAAAAAGCAGCATATAATGCTGCTTTTTGTGGTACCTCCAGGAATCGAACCAGGGACACATGGATTTTCAGTCCATTGCTCTACCAACTGAGCTAAGGTACCAAATGTAAGGGGTGCAAATTTAATAGAATTTTTAAAATGAAGAAAAAAAATCAATTCTTATAATAGAGCATCATTTTTTGTAGTTTTGATAAAATTTAAATTTTTGAAGTTAGTTGTAGATATCGGCAATACCTGTACAAAGCTTGCTTTATTTNATAAAAAGAGGCTAACAAAACATGAAATTATACCGAAGTTATCATTAGAAAAAACAATTAAGTTTTGTGGAGATAATAAAATCGAATCATCTATTTTTTCNTCTGTGGTTTCATTGTGCGAATCAGACTANCAAATAATAAATTTTTTTGATGGTCTTTTATTTAATAATAAAACTCCCGTTCCAATTGAATCAAATTANAAATCAGAAATAGGTTCTGATAGACTATCAGCNGTTATTGGCGCAAATTATTTATNTCCAAATAAAGATATTTGGGTTTTTGATGCAGGAACCTGNTTAACAGCAGATTTTATAACAAAGGATAAAGTTCATGAAGGAGGTAGGATAAGCCCAGGAATTGAAATGCGTTATAAGTCTTTGCATAGCTTTACATCTAAACTGCCAAGTTTATCTCTAGAACCAAATAGTATATTTAAGGGAAANAATACAAATGAATCTATAATTTCAGGGGTCCAGCAGGGTATTTTAGCTGAAGTNCGTNCATTAATTTCTGATTTTAGAAAATATAATAATGATTTTGTTGTTGTATTTACAGGTGGAAATGCTTCATTCTTTGAAAAAGAATTAAAAAGTAGCATATTTGCAGACCAATTTTTGGTGTTAAAAGGATTAAATGAAATATTAGATTATAATGAAAAAGATTAACAAATTATCAGCTTTCCTTTTTCTGCTTTTTTTAAGTATTAGTGTATATTCTCAACAAACAACAACTTCACCTTATTCAAGATTTGGTTTAGGAGATTTTAAAATGCAATTTTCTCCAGTATTCAATTCACTTGGAGGAGGTGGTTATGCGATAAACAAAAGTGATATTATCAATCCACTAAGCCCAGCTACATATTCATCATTTAAATCAAATTCTTTCATTTTTTCAACTGGAATAAATAATGAAGTAGTTGATATTCAATCAATATCTCAGAACCAAACAACAAGTAATGTGTCTTTAAGTCATATTGTCTTTGGTTTTCCATTAACAAAAAAAATTGGTTCAAGCTTCGGTATTATCCCTTTCAGTAGTATAGGCTACTCAATGGAAAATCGAGATGAAATTAATCAGGCAGATATGATATATAATGGAGATGGAGGGTTGAGTAAAGTTTATTTAGGTGGAGCTATNGAGCTACATCCTAATTTTTCNATTGGTGCCAATGCATCATATCTNTTTGGAGGCTTAAATAGAAGAAAAAAACTTGAATTTGATGATGAAACTATATTTAATTCTAGATCAAATTCTTTAATTAATATTAATGGTTTATATTATGAAATAGGCGCTATTTTTTCAAAAAAAATTGAAGAAAAATCTAATATATCTATTGCTTTAAATACATCGAATAGCTCTGAAATAAATGCTAAAAGATCAAATCTTGTTGAGACTTTTCAGTACTCTGGAAATAATGAAATTGTAAAAGATACTTTTGTTAATTCTATTGAAAAAGGGAGTATGACTTTGCCAACATACACTAATTTCGGATTAGCATATTCAAAAGATAAATGGTTGTTCATTTTTGATTATTCAACACAAAGTTGGAGTGATTATAGTTTATTTGACGAATCAGATTCTTTGGTTAATAGTCAAAGAGTATCTTCAGGAATTCAGTATACTCCTGATATATCATCTGTAAGTCAACTTTACAAGAGATGTCATTACAGATTTGGTATATCAGTGAATACTACTCCTTTACAAATTAATAATACTCAGCTGGAAGACAAGAGTTTTAGTTTTGGTATTGGAGTCCCAATTAAAAAGAATAAATCCACTTATGATTTTTCAATCATTTTAGGCCAGAGAGGAACTACCGATAATAGTTTGTTAAAAGAAAATTATGTAAATATTGGGCTAAGTATGACTTTTGAAGGAATATGGTTTGTTAAACAAAAATATAATTAAGAGATGAGAAAATTATTATTCATTTTATTGCTAACATTTTTAATGTCCGACTCATATGCACAATCAAAATGGGGGAATGATAGTATAAGCTGTATTACCAACCTATCACTTTACAGAGAATATTACAAACAAAAAAATTATGAAGATGCTCTTAATCCATGGAGGTGGACATATATAAATTGCCCACAATCAAGCGGAAATATTTTTAAAAATGGACCAATAATTATTAAATCCAAAATGAAACAAGATAAGGCAAACAAATCTGCATACATTGATACATTAATGCAGATTTATGATAAAAGAATCGAATATTTTGGAAAAGAGGGTTTTGTTTTAGGACTCAAAGGGTCCGACCTATTGAGATACGATAAAAGCAGATATAATGAAGCATATAACTATTTAAAAAAGTCTTTTGAAATTGAACAAAAAAGAAGTTCAGCCGGTGCATTATCCGCTTATTTTAAATCTGCGACAATTATGCAAAAAAATAATGAGTTAAGTAAAGAAGATATTCTACAGCTTTACGCAGAACTATCTGAGGCTGTTGATTATAATTTAGAAAATAACCCAAAGAAAATTAAATTTTATACTCAGACTTCAACAAATATTGAATCTTTGTTTACCCCATATGCTGACTGCGATGCACTTTTATCAATTTTTTCTGAAAAATTTTTAAAAAAGCAAGATGATATCAAGCTTTTAAAAAGAATATTAAAGGTCTTGGACAGTAAAGAGTGTACAGATAATAATCTTTTCTTTGATGTTTCCTCAAAGTTATATGAAATTGAACCATCAGCGCTAGCGGCTAGTAAAATGGGAAAGATGAGTATTTCTAGAAAAGAATTTAGCCAAGCAATTAAGTTTTGTAAAGAAGCGATAGATTTAGAAACTGACAATGATTTGCAGGCTAAATACTATTTAGGTCTTGCAGATGCATATAGAAATTCAGGAAACTTTTCACAAGCTAGAGAAGCTGCCTTTAAATCATTAGATCTNAAAAACGGTTGGGGNGAAGCATATATGAATCTTGGAAATATTTATCTATCAGGCGCAAAGGCTTGTGGTAGTGAATTTGAACAAAAAACAGTTTATTGGATTGCAGTTGATATGTTTAATTTGGCTAAGAGAGATTCGGATGTATATGAAAGAGCAAGTAAAAGTATAAATACATATTCAAAATACTTTCCTTCAACCGAAGTTTGCTTTTTTAATAATGTTGAGAAAAATTCAAGCTATACTATTGGGTGTTGGATAAATAAAAAAACCATTGCACGTACCAGCGATTAATTATGCGAACTTTGCTCTCATGTCTTGTAGTACTTTTTTTATCATGTCAAAATAATCCATCTTCAGTAAATGAATTGTTTGAAGAGAACAGCTTTCCAATTGAAGTTATAAGTAAATCTAAAATGATTCATACAGAAGAAGGGAAAATTAAATTAGAAATTCTGTCTGAAAAAATTGAAAGGTATAGTGGTGAAGTATCAGAGTTAAAATTTAGCGAAGGTTTTAATGTAAATTTTTATTCTAAAAGCGGAAAAATTATTTCAAATCTTTCAGCACTCAATGCCATTGTTGATGAAAAAAATAATATTATGACAGCCAAAGATTCTGTTATTCTTAAAAACAATGAAAAGAAACTAGAGACAGAGGTTTTAATTTGGGATGAAAAAAAAGATAAAATTTATACTGAAAGTGATGTCATAATCACCACTAAAAATGAAATAATATATGCTCAAGGATTTATTTCTGATCCAAATTTTTCTGACTATACTTTAAAAAATATAAGTGGAAAAATGTATTTAGATTCACCAAAAAAATAAAAATGGACTTAACTATTGCATTAACTACAATATTATTATCTGCCTTTTTTTTTGGTGTGGAAGTTGCATTTTTCTCATCAAATAAGCTGCAATTAGAATTGGATAAATCTAGTGAAAAAATATCCTCTAAAATAATATCTTTCATTTCAAGAAATGAGTCGATTTTTATTACAACAATGCTAATTGGAAAAAATATTTCTTTAGTTGTATATGCAATAACAATGACAAAATTATTGACTCCCCTGTTTGACAATTTTTTTATTAGCGCCTATTTTTTACTGTTAATTCAAATAATAATTTCAACATTAATAATTCTAGTTACGGCTGAGTTTTTACCAAAGTCAATTTTTAAAATTTATGCTAATACGTCTCTCAAGATTTTATCAATTCCAATTAGTTTTTTTTACGTTATTTTCTATCCTTTTGCATTACTTTTTTTGAAAGGATCGAAGCTAATTTTGAAATTATTTTGTGCTCAGAGTTTGCCAAAAAATAAAGATTTTTTTAAAAAAACTGATTTAGACGGTTACCTTTCTCACATTAATAACAATGAAAACTTATCAAATAATACTGAGGTTGAGATGGTACAAAATACATTACAACTCTCGACCAAAAAGTTGAGAGAATGTATGATACCGCGAACTGAAATAGTAGCTCTTAATATCAATACCTCAATTAAGGAACTTAAAGAAAAGTTTATAGAAACAAAATTGTCAAAAATTTTAATTTATAAAAATAACATTGACAATATTGTTGGTTATGTTCATTCCTCAGACTTGTTTAGAAACCCAAGAAATATAAGATCACTATTACTTCCAATTCCATTTGTTCCAGAAACTATGTTTGCTATGCAATTGTTATCTGATTTTATTGATGAAGACAAAGGGGTTGCATTAGTTGTGGATGAATTTGGAGGAACATCTGGAATGATTACAATTGAGGATGTTACTGAAGAGATTGTAGGTGAGATTGAAGATGAATATGATGAGGACAACGAGATATTTGAAAAAATTAATGAAAATGAATATAGCATATTAGCAAGAGCTGAGGTTTTGCTAATTAATAAGGAACTTGAGTTGAATATCCCTGAATCTGAGGAGTATGAGACTTTAGCGGGTTATGTGTTAGATCATTTTGAGAATATACCACAAATTGAAAGTATTATTGATAACAAACAATACAAAATCACTATTAAAGAAGTTGATGATCGAAGCGTAATTAGGGTCAATCTTGAAATTAAGCGGTAGTTATTATTTTTACTCTAGTTTTTATTTGTAAAATAACAATCGTATATTCGCAGACTTTTAAAAAATTATAGATATGGGTGCACTTGGTAAAATACGAAATAGGTCCGGTTTATTGCTTACAGTTATTGGTTTTGCAATGCTAGCATTTATTCTGGGTGATTTTATGCAATCCAAAAGGTCTGGATCATCAGGCACATTTTATGTTGGTGAGGTTTTGGGTGAAAATATTCATGTTCAAAATTTTGAAAAAACAGTTGATATTGGAATAGAAAACTGGAAAACACAAAACCCAACATCTGTTTTAACTCAGGGTGTAATNTCCAACATTAGAAACCAAGCGTGGAATCAATTAACTCGTGAACTAATTATGGAAGAGGAGTATTCAAAGTTGGGTATATCAATTTCTGACGATGAGTGGATGGAAAGAATTTCGGGTATTAATGTTCATCCAGAGGTAAGTAAAATTCAAGCTTTTCAAGATCCAACTACAGGACAATTTGATAGAACAAAAGTATTGGCTTATCTACAACAAGTAGAACAAGATCAAACTGGAGAATCAGTAAGAAATTGGTTAAATTTTCAAGATTACTTGATTAATGTTATAAGAAATGCAAAGTATGACAAGTTAATTGAAAAAGGAACTTTTATCAACTCTGAAGAGGCTATGATTTCTTTTAATGAAGGAACTCAAATTACAACTTTTGATTACATAAGCGTTCCTTACACATCTGTAGATGACTCACTAATTGACATTACTTCCAAAGATATCAAGAAATACTATAATGAAAATAAGGAAGAGAAATATAAGCAAGACCTAAGTAGGGATGTTGAGTATGTTGTTTTCTCTGTTGTTCCAACATTGGAGGATGATAATGAAACTAAAAAATCAATTGAAAATATTAAAGAAGATTTTGCAAATTATGATGACTACTTAACTATGGTTAGAAGAAATTCTGACAACACTCGAGTTATGTTTAATTTTCAAAGTCAAGAGTCAATGAAAAATGACTCTGCATTCTCTTCAATAATTTCAGAAAATAAAGGAACAGTAATTGGTCCATATAAAATCAATTCTTCCGTATATAGAATTACAAAGTTAGTTGATGTGCAAAGCCGTCCTGATTCAGTGCAAGCGAGACATATTCTTATATCTCCAACAGCTACAAAAAATTTGGATTCAGTAAAGGTTGTTATAAATAATTTAAAGCAAAGAATTGAATCAGGACAAGATTTTGCTACAATTGCTCAAAATTTTTCTGACGATAAAACATCTGCGATAAAAGGTGGTGAACTAGGATGGTTTGCTGAAGGTCAAATGGTTGATTTATTTAATGAAGTGTGCTTTACTTCAAAAGTAAATGAACTTAATATTATTGAAACCCAATTTGGGGTGCATTTAGTTCAGGTAATGAATAAAAGTANATTATCAAAAAAGTACAAAGTAGCATACATCGACAGGAATGTAACACCAAGCACCGAAACCTACAATAACTATTATACGCAAGCTGCTCAATTTGTAAGTCAAGTTGTAACTGATAAAAATCCATTTGATTCTATTGTAAACAAAGAAAACTTAGTCAAAAGAAGCGATGTTAAAGTTGTTCCAAGCAAGGAAAATATAACAGGTCTGGCTGATTCAAGATCAATTGTAAAGTGGATGAATGAAGCAGAGCCTGGAGAAATATCAGATGTATTTGAGTTTGATAATTCTTATGTAGTTGCAAAATTAACTAATGTAAACAAAGAGGGGTATATCAATATTGATGATTTGGAAAATAGTATAAAAGAAGAAATTAAATCTGAAAAAAAATATTCATTGCTAGTAAATAAGTTCGAAGATAATTCTAGTTTGGAAGAGTTAAGTGAGCTATATAGTGCTTCCATTGTTAAAGATGTAAAAGGGCAGTTGTCCATGTTAACTGTAAATAATTTGGGTTATGTTCCTGAAGTAATTGGTGCAGTTTTTTCTACAGCAGAAGGCAATGTTTCTTCTCCAGTCAAGTCTAAAAACTCTTTAATTTTTGTTAGAGTAAATTCTCAGGATCAATATAGAGGAGAAGGTGATTTTTCTCAAGAACAAAAATCAATGATGGATAAGATTAAAAATTATGCTATAAACAGTGCTTATAAATCATTGCAGGAAGATGCCAATTTAATTGACAATCGTTCAGAAATTTATTAATGCTACCTTAATATTTCAAGTCTATAAGAATCTAGATTCAGAAATATAAATAATAGTACGGTAAATCCAAGTAGTGATGAACCACCATAGCTAATAAAAGGCAGTGGTATTCCAACTGTTGGGATCAAGCCTATGGTCATACCGATATTTATAGTGAAATGAAAAAATAAAATACACGCAACACTATATCCATATATTCTACTAAAACTTGACCTTTGTCTTTCAGAAAGCAATATAACTCTGCTAATAAGTCCAATAAAAAGTAAAATAAAAGCAAGGCTTCCCAAAAACCCCCATTCCTCTCCGATGGTACAGAATATAAAATCTGTACTTTGTTCAGGTACAAAATCAAATCTTGTTTGNGTCCCATTTAAAAAACCNTTGCCAAANCCNCCTCCAGAGCCAATAGCAATTTTAGATTGAATTAGATTATATCCTGCACCATATGGATCAAATTCCTTTCCTAAGAGAATATTTATTCTTTTTGTATGATGATCTGATAATATATTATTAACAAAATAATTTGTTCCCATTACTAGTACTATTGAAAATGTCCATGAAAATAAAATTGTTAAAATGTCTTTTTTNTTAAATCTGAAAAAGAGTATACATATAACAGCAATAAAGGAGAAAATATATATTAAAATCATTTGATTTATTAATAAACTTAATAAACATACTACTCCTAGAATTAGAAAGAAAAAAAGAATATTTATTGACAGCCCCTCTCTGTATAGAACTAAAATAAATGAAGAAAAAATCAACGCAGTACCTAAATCGTTTTGAAAAATTATTAGAATTATTGGTAAAAGAATTATTAGGTATGAATATAATTTTGTACTAATTTTTTGTTCTTTAATATGTTGCATATTAAAAAATCGAGCAAGTGCTAAGGCAGTAGCAAATTTTGCCATTTCAGAAGGTTGTATTTTAATACTACCAATCTGAAACCAGGATACCGCTCCATTTGTTACTCCACCAATTATTAAAACAGCACATAAACTAAAAATAATTATTCCGTAAATAATATAAGATAATGAGTAATAAAATTTCCAATCAATTATCAGAATAATAAGAGCAGCTACAAGTGAGATTATTATAAAATAAAATTGTTTTCCGTATCTGCTTGAAAAGTCTAGAGCAAATAAGATGTCATCATTGTACTGAGAAGCATAAATATTAACCCATCCAAATAAAACAAGCATGAGATATATAACAATTGTCACAAGATCAATATTTGCAAATAT
>PBAG01000037.1 GCA_002715885.1 Flavobacteriales bacterium
CATATTGACCATGGTAAAAGCACNCTTGCTGATCGCNTGCTAGAACATACAGGGGCGGTTACTAANAGAGAGTTACAAGATCAACTTTTGGATGATATGGAATTGGAAAAAGAACGAGGAATAACAATCAAAAGCCATGCAATTCAAATGGAGTACGTTATTGAAAATGAAAAATATACNCTCAACCTAATAGACACGCCCGGGCATGTNGATTTTTCTTATGAAGTCTCAAGATCAATTGCCGCATGTGAGGGNGCCTTACTAATTGTTGATGCTGCTCAAGGAATTCAAGCTCAAACAATTTCCAATTTATATCTAGCATTAGATAATGACTTGGAAATTATTCCTGTTTTAAATAAAATTGACTTACCTAGCGCTGAACCTGAAGTTGTAAAAGATCAAATAATCGATTTGCTTGGCTGTGANGAAGAAGAAATCATAGCTGCAAGTGGAAAAACAGGNGCTGGAATAGAAAATATTTTAAAAGCAATTGTAAAAAAAATTCCTGCACCNCANGGCAATNCTGATGCTCCACTTCAAGCAATGATTTTTGATTCAGTTTACAACACTTTTAGAGGAATAGAAGCATACTTTAAAATAATGAATGGCTCAATTAAAAAAGGTGAAAAAGTAAAGTTCATGTCAACTAAAAAGGAATACTTNGCAGAAGAAATCGGGGCGTTAAAGCTAAAAAAAGATCCTAAAATNAAAATGTTGGCAGGNGAAGTAGGNTATATTATNTCTGGAATCAAGGAAGCAAAAGAGGTTCAAGTAGGAGATACAATAACTTCTTTCAATAATCCTGCAAACTCTCCAGTCAAAGGGTTTGAAGANGTTAAGCCAATGGTNTTTGCTGGAATTTACCCAGTTGACACTGAAGACTTCGAGGANTTAAGAAGTTCAATGGAAAAATTACANCTTAACGACGCTTCACTAACTTATGAAACAGAGTCCTCTGCTGCTCTTGGATTTGGATTTAGNTGNGGATTTTTAGGAATGCTTCATATGGAGATNATTCAAGAGAGNCTAGAAAGNGAATTTGAAATGACTGTTATAACAACAGTGCCTAATGTGTCGTACTATGCTTATTCAGCAAAAGGAAACAAGATGGTTATTCATAATCCTAGTGATTATCCTGACCCAAGTACTTTATCTTATGTTGAAGANCCCTACATCAAGGCACAAATTATAACCAAATCTGAATTTATTGGTCAAGTCATGACTTTGTGCATTGCAAAGAGGGGTGAATTAAAAAACCAGGTTTATCTAACAACTGACAGGGTAGAGATTACATTTGAAATGCCACTTGGAGAAATTGTTTTTGATTTTTATGATAAATTAAAATCTGTTTCCAAAGGTTATGCTTCATTTGACTACTATCCTATTGGATATAAGACTTCAAATCTTGCAAAACTTGATATTCTTTTAAATGGATCTCCTGTCGACGCTCTATCGGCGCTTGTGCATAGGGATAATTCATACACATTAGGAAAAAAATTATGTGCAAAACTTAAAGAACTCATCCCAAGACAACAATTTGATATTGCCATACAATCTGCAATTGGCTCAAAAATAATTTCAAGAGAAACAGTAAAAGCAGTCAGAAAAGATGTAACAGCAAAATGTTATGGTGGTGATATTACAAGAAAAAGAAAGCTATTAGAAAAACAGAAAAAAGGAAAAAAAAGAATGCGTCAAGTTGGTAATGTAGAAATACCTCAACAAGCNTTTTTATCTGTCTTGCAGTTAGATGATTAATATATTATTTTTGGTAAAAAAAGGATAAAATGGGAAGAGCTTTTGAATTTAGNAAAGCTAGAAAAATGAAGCGCTGGTCAAAAATGGCCAAAACTTTTACAAGAATTGGAAAAGACATNGTTATGGCTGTAAAAGAGGGAGGGGNAAANCCNGAAACCAATTCTAGACTTAGGCAAGTAATGCAAAATGCTAAAGCAGCTAACATGCCAAAAGATAATGTTCTCNGAGCTATTAAGAAAGCAAGTAGTAAAGATACTGCTAATTATGAAGAAATTTCTTTAGAAGGATACGCTATAAATGGTATTGCAGTATTTGTTGATTGCGCAACAAATAATAATAATAGAACTGTAGCAGATGTAAGGTCTTATTTTAGCAAATGTGGAGGTGCGCTTGGAACAAACGGATCTCTTGAATTTATTTTTAATAGAAAAGGGGTTTTTACTTTATCCAAAAAAGACATAACACAAAACCTGGAAGAGTTAGAGATGGATCTAATAGACGGAGGATTAGAAGATTTTGAAGTAGATGAAGAAATAGTTACAGTTTATTGTGATTACACGGATTTTAGCAACATGCAAAAAAAATTAGAAGAGTTGGGTGTAGAAATTCAAAACTCTGAACTACAAAGAATACCATTAACCACAAAAAAAATAAGTGCTGAAGATTCTACACAAGTTATTAAGCTTTTAGATTTGTTAGAGGAAAATGATGATGTACAGCAAGTGTTTCACAACATGGAGTTGACAGATGAAATAATTCAAAAAATGGAAAATTAAACTAAATTTTAATGAATATTCTAATTTTAGGAAGCGGAGGCAGAGAGCATACATTAGCATGGAAAATTGCCCAAAGCAGTTCATGTAATAAATTATTTATTGCGCCAGGAAATGCTGGGACATTGGAAATTGGCCAAAATATTAATATTGAAGTAACTGATTTTGAAGAAATAAAAAAATTGGTCTTAAAGGAAAACATCGACATGGTTGTTGTTGGACCGGAAGACCCACTTGTTAATGGCATATTTGATTTTTTTCAAGAAGATAACGAAATTAGTCATGTTTCTGTAATTGGCCCATCAATGCGCGGAGCACAACTTGAAGGAAGCAAGAGTTTTGCAAAAGAATTTATGCAAAAAAATAATATTCCAACTGCAAAATATAGGTCATTTACAAAAGACAATATCAAAGAAGGNGAAAGCTTTTTAAATGAACTCAANGCTCCATATGTTTTAAAAGCCGATGGCCTCGCCGCGGGAAAAGGGGTGCTAATAATTAACGATTTAGAAGAAGCTAAAAAAGAACTAAAATCTATGCTGTTGGATAATAAGTTTGGAGCTGCAAGTTCAACGGTGGTCATAGAAGAATATCTAGATGGAATTGAATTATCAGTTTTTATATTAACAAATGGCGACTCATATAAAATTTTACCAACAGCAAAAGACTACAAAAGAATTGGTGAAGGAGACACTGGTCTTAATACCGGGGGTATGGGGGCAATTTCTCCAGTTCCGTTTGTGGATCGCTTTTTAATGGAAAAAATTGAACAAGAAATAATAAAACCTACAATTGAAGGGTTAAAAAATGAAAATATAGTTTACCAAGGGTTTTTATTTATTGGCCTAATAAAAGTTGGATCAGAGCCAAAGGTGATTGAATATAATGTAAGAATGGGCGACCCAGAAACAGAAGTGGTTATACCGAGAATTAAATCTGATTTTTTAAATCTTTTAAAGGGGATTAAAGACGGAACATTTAGCGAAAAAGATTTAGAAATTACTGAAGATTATGCATCAACGGTAATGCTTGTTTCAAAAGGTTATCCAGAAAAATATGAAAAAGGNTTTGATATCANTCATATAACAGAATGTGAAGATAACTTGATTTTTCATGCCGGCACAAAGCTCGAAAACAATATTGTAAAAACAAATGGAGGTAGGGTTATGGCAATAACATCTTTTGGAAAAGAAATAAATATTGCTTTAAAAAAATCGTATGAGGGGGCAGAAAAAATTACTTTTTTTGGTAAAAACTATAGAAAAGATATCGGTTTTGATTTACAATGATCTATGTTCTTCACCATTACGTTTGTGTTTAAACATTATAACTGTCCAGGCAACTAAAAACAAAAAAATAATAACCATATATATGTAATTAATGGTATTTCCAATAATTGGCATAATTTCAAATGTTGCTGTGAACAAGTCTCCTAATGTNGTCCAAAATGTTTTAAACATAGTATTTATATTTAGCATTCAAATTTATATATTTTAAATTAAAAAATGCTGCTAGAAAGACTAATAAATCCAAAGCCAAAAACAATAATATTGTTTGTTCTTTTTGCTTTTATTTTTCTTCTCTTACCCACAATAAAGAATCAATCTTTTGGGTATTTTTCCTTAAACTACTATGAAACAATTTTGTTCTTCTTAACAATTTTTGGTATTCTTTTACATGCCTTTGGATTAAATAATTTAATCTATAAAAACGATGTAATAAAGAAAGAAAATATAATTATTGCAACTACATTTATTTTACTTAATACCTTTCGTGTTAACTCACCGTTAGATTTACTGTCTAGCTTCTTAATGCTTTTTTTTATCAACTTTCTTTTAGGCTCATATCAAAAAGAATTCCCATTCAACGAAGTCTTTTCAAGCTCATTGATATTAAGCATAATAATTATAATAAATCCTATTTTCATTTTGATGTATGTCCTATTTGTAGTGTGTAGTTTTATTTTCAATTTCAGCAATTGGAGATGCTANATTGTTTCNTTNTTAGGAGNTTCAATNCCTTTTATTTTTTATTTAATTTTTCTGAGCTTAAGTACAAATGAATACAGCGGAGGTTGGTTGTTCAGCTTGCCTGAATTGTCATTTAAACAAAATGAATTAATAAACTTCATTAAAAATTCAAAAAACACAATTATTGTTTTTTCTGTGATATTTCTTATTTCTGGTTTTGAATTTTTTAGTTGGCTATATAAAAAAAGTATCCGATCAAGAAAATCTTTTTTCATAATCTTANCAATGCTAATCATCTCAATAGTTATTTCATTTTTTGGAAATGAAGGTAATTGGTATATTATATTAAGCCCACTCAGCGTATTAATTGCAAATTATTTTACTTACACTAAAAAAAGAAACCTTGCAAATATTCTATTTTATGTATTTATTTTTACTTCTTTATTTTACAGNTGGAATATTATTATTTAATCNGTAACTTTACACAAATAAAAAAATGAAATTTGGAGTTGTAATTTTTCCTGGATCTAATTGTGACAAAGATATAATACTTGCAATTGAAAGAACGATCAATCAAGAAGTTGTAGAGTTGTGGCACAAAGAAACTGACCTTAAAAATTGTGATGTTATTTTCTTACCTGGTGGTTTTTCGTACGGCGATTATTTGCGCTCTGGTGCAATAGCAAAATTTTCACCAATAATGAGTAAGGTTATTGAATTTGCAAATAATGGAGGGTATTTAGTTGGAATTTGCAATGGATTTCAAATTTTAACTGAAAGCGGGTTATTACCTGGCGCTTTATTACACAACACCAACAATAAATTTATTTGCAAAAATATTTTTCTAAAAATAGAAAATAATAAAACGCTAATAACAAATCAATATAATGGGCAAGCTATAAAAATACCTATTGCACACGGAGAAGGAAGGTTTTTTGCNGATGAAAAAACCATAAAAGAATTAGAGGAAAACAATCAGATTATTTTTAGATACTGTAATNAGAATGGAGAANTTTCTGAATCATCAAANCCCAACGGATCNTTATCAAATATAGCTGGGATATGTAATAAAGAAAAAAATGTNTTTGGCATGATGCCTCATCCAGAAAGAGCTGCTGATCATTTACTTAATAATACTGATGGGGTAAACCTTTTCAAAAGTATCTTGAACTACATTGGATAAACAANACTAACAATGTTTTATTTTTTTCGAATTATTGTTTATTGCTTATTTATTACAAGCTGTGCCAACATAGTTATGCCAACTGGCGGAAAAAAGGATATTTCACCACCCAGACTTTTAAGCTCAAACCCATTAAACAAAACAAGAAACTTTAATAATAAAAATATTGAGTTATATTTTGATGAGAATATTGCTGAAAATAAATGGTCAGAAAATTTTAATATTTCTCCCCTTACTGANAATCCTATTGGCTATAAAATTAGAAAGAATACATTAACACTTGAAACAAAAGATAATCTTAAAAAAAACACAACATATTGTATTAATTTAAATAATTCCATTAAGGATTTAAATGAAGGGAATATCTTAAAAGAGTTACGGCTTTCATTTTCAACAGGAGATAATTTTGATAGCCTATCAATTCAAGGTGTTGTTTTTGATGCGTTTACACTTGATCCAAAAGCGAACGTTCATGTTTTTCTGCAAGAAAAATCACTAAATGATTCTCTTTGTTTTAAAAGAAAACCCAAATATGCAACAAGAACCAATTCGGAAGGCAAGTTTATTATATCTAATTTAAATGACGATGATTATAAAATTTTCTGTATCGACGGATTAGATTATGAATATCACGATGGGGATTTGTTGGGCTTTTATTCTTCAACAATTAATGCAAATGACTCNAANAATATTGAGCTTTTAATNTATGACCCNAAATTTAAAGAAGAAGCGCTTTCAGACACAATCCCAGCTGATAGCTTAACACAAAATGAAACACAAATTGAAATAAATTGTGAATTTAAAGAAGATATTATTTTNCAATTATACAGTGGGAAAACAATGGTTAAACAATCNATTTTTAATGAGCCTCCATATATTTTAAAAAACATAAAAAGCCAAAGCTATTCATTAAAAATTATAATTGATGAAAATAAAAATGGTAATTGGGATGNNGGAAATTATAATGAGAAAAGACAACCTGAAAAAATACACATATACACAGAAAAAATTGATGTAAGGGANAACTGGACGTTTGAAATAGATTGTTTTATTGACTAATTTTAAAGTCATCCATATCCTTCAAAAACTGTAATTGCCTTCTTCTGAGGCTTAATTCATTTTTATCTAAAGTTATTTTTTTAACAACATTACGCTCAGTTGATAAATCCAAAAGAGTATTTCCTAAACTATCATAAACAGAGGAATGGCCGGGAAAAAGAAATCCATTATTATCCTTACCTGTTCTATTTACACCTATTGCATAACATTGATTTTCAATAGATCTAGCCTTTAGTAAAGCATCCCAAGCATCAATTCTTTTTTCTGGCCAACTCGATAAAAAAATTAATACATCGTAATTTTCTGTGTTCCTACAAAAAACAGGAAATCTAATGTCATAGCAAATCAAAGGACAAATTTTCCATCCATTTAAATTTATGATTATCTTATTTTTTCCTTTTGAAAGATATTTATCTTCATTAGCCAAAGAAAATAAATGAGACTTGTCGTAATAAAATATTTGCTGGTCATTATTGACCCAAATTAGTCTATTATAAAAATGATTTTCTTGCTTTATCAAAATTGTACCTGCAACAGAACATTCTTTTTGCTCTGCTAAACTCCTCATCCAGTTTACTGTTGGGCCGTTCATATCCTCAGAAATATTAATATCATCTGTAATAAAAGATGTATTAAACATTTCGGGCAATAAAATTAGATCAGTTTTGGAAATTTTGTTTGAAAGTTTTTCAATTAGATTAAGATTCGCTTCTTTGTCTTTGTAAGCTAAGTCAATTTGAAAAATTGAGATATCTAATTTAGATTCCAAAAATTATTTACTTTTTGTCTTTAATAAGTGTTGCCTTAAGATACTCTCTGTTCATTCGAGCAATGTATTCTAATGATATTCCTTTTGGGCACTCAACCTCACACGCACCAGTATTTGTACAATTACCAAACCCTTCTTTGTCCATTTGTTCAACCATATTAACAACTCTATTTTTAGCTTCTACTTCTCCTTGAGGCAAATAAGAATATTGTGAGATTTTGGCTGAAACAAATAGCATTGCTGAAGAATTTTTACATGTTGCAACACAGGCTGCACAACCTATACATGAAGCTGCATCGAATGCTTTATCTGCGTTTTCTTTAGGAATTGGGACGGCATTGGCATCTTGAGTGTTTCCAGAAGTATTTACAGAAATAAAACCTCCTGCTTGTTGAATTCTATCAAATGCACTTCTATCAACAACTAAATCTTTAATTATTGGTAGTGATTTTGACCTCCAAGGTTCAATGTATATCGTGTCTCCATCTTTAAAAGATCTCATATGCAGTTGACATGTTGTTGTACCTCTAGATGGGCCGTGAGCCTGTCCGTTAATATACATAGAACACATTCCGCATATTCCCTCTCTACAGTCATGGTCAAATGCTACTGGCTCTTGACCTTTTTCTATCAAATTATTATTTAGAACATCCATCATTTCAAGAAATGAAGAGTCTTCAGAAATATCTGATATTGGGTAAGTTTCAATCTTACCCTCAGATTCACTGTTTTTTTGTCTCCAAACTTTTAATATTAAATCCATTTATTTATATGATCTCTGCTTTAATTCAATATCATTAAATTCTAGTTGTTCTTTGTGAAGAATTGCTTCAGATGGTTCGCCAACGTATTCCCATGCTGAGGTAAATGCAAAATCTTTATCATTTCTTAAGGCTTCTCCTTCAGGTGTTTGAGATTCTTCCCTAAAATGCCCTCCTGCTGATTCTGTTCTTTCCAAAGCGTCTTTTGCAAATAGCTCCCCTAGCTCTAAAAAGTCAGCTACTCTTCCTGCCTTTTCAAGTTCACTATTCATTTCATTTGCACTTCCAGGTATTCTTACATCTGACCAAAATTCTTCTCTAATTTTCTTTATTTCACTTATCGCAAACTCCAGTCCCTCCTTATTTCTTGACATTCCTACATAATCCCACATAATTTTACCTAATCTTTTATGAAAATGATCAACAGGCTTGGAGCCTTGTATTTGTAGGAGTTTTGAGAGAGAACTTCGTACTTTTTCTTCAGCAAGATCAAACTCTTTTGTGTCTGTAGGAATTGGTCCTGTTCTAATCTCATTAGCCAGATAATCGCCTATTGTATATGGAAGGACGAAATAGCCATCTGCAAGACCCTGCATTAGAGCAGAGGCCCCTAATCTGTTAGCCCCATGGTCGGAGAAGTTAGCCTCTCCAACACAATAACAGCCTGGAACAGTTGTCATCAAATTGTAGTCTACCCAAACACCTCCCATTGTATAATGTACTGCAGGAAAAATCATCATTGGAGTTTTGTAAGGGTTCTCGGCAACAATCTGTTCATACATTTGAAATAAATTACCATATTTTTGAGAAACAATTTCTTCTCCAAGTTCTTTGATTTTTTCTTCATCAGGATTTTGTATACCCAATACTAAAGCTTTCTCCTTACCATATCTTTCAATCGCAGATGAAAAATCAAGATAAACAGCTTCTCCAGTTGAATTTACTCCAAATCCAGCATCACATCTTTCTTTAGCAGCTCTTGATGCAACATCTCTTGGCACTAAATTCCCAAAAGCTGGATATCTTCTTTCCAAGTAATAATCACGGTCTTCTTCTTTTATGTCTGTTGGTTTTAATTTCTTTTGTCTTATTAGCTCAGCATCTTCTTTTTTTGCTGGAACCCAAATTCTTCCATCATTTCGAAGTGACTCAGACATGAGAGTCAATTTAGACTGATGTTCTCCAGATCTTGGAACACAAGTAGGATGTATTTGTGTGTAACACGGATTTGCAAAAAACGCCCCGCTTCTGTGAATTTTCCAAGCAGCTGTTACATTTGATCCCATTGCATTTGTAGATAAGAAAAAAACATTACCATAACCTCCGCTTGCAATAACCACAGCATGTGCAGAGTGCCTCTCAATTTCACCTGTCACTAAATTTCTGGCAATTATACCTCTAGCTTTTCCATCAACCTTTACAAGCTCAACCATTTCGTGCCTATTGTACATAGTAATTTTACCTTTTGCAATTTGACGATTCATTGCCGAATATGCTCCAAGTAATAGCTGCTGTCCAGTCTGGCCTCTAGCATAAAAAGTTCGTGATACTAAAACACCACCAAAAGATCTGTTATCCAACAAACCACCATAGTCACGAGCAAAAGGAACCCCCTGTGCTACACATTGATCAATTATATTTACAGAAACTTCTGCCAATCTGTAAACATTAGCCTCTCTAGCTCTGTAATCGCCACCTTTAACTGTATCATAAAATAGTCTATAAATTGAGTCCCCATCATTTTGATAATTTTTTGCTGCATTAATACCTCCTTGGGCTGCAATAGAGTGAGCTCTTCTTGGGGAATCTTGATAACAAAATGCTTTTACATTATAACCCATTTCCGCCAATGATGCTGATGCGGAACCACCAGCAAGGCCTGTTCCTACAACAATAATATCAATATTTCTCTTATTAGCCGGCGCTACAACATTGATTGTATCTTTGTGCTTTGTCCATTTATTTTCAATTGGCCCTGGTGGAATTTTAGAATTAAGTATCATTTTAACTAAAATTATATTGGTTAATAAAGTGAAAAATAGCTATAGTTGAAAAACCTAAGGCTATTGTTATGCTGTAACCAACGCTGGCGGCTTTAATTATTGGGTTATATTTTTTGTGATTAGCTCCAACAGATTGAAAGGCAGACTTAAAGCCATGATTTAAATGAAATCCAAGAACAATGAATGAGGCTACATAAACTCCGGTATAATATGGGTTAGTAAATAAATTAACAACAAGATCGTAATCAGTGGTGCCTTCAGGAAGTCCAACAAACTTCATTTGATAAAAGTAATCTCTTAAATGTAGTACTAAAAAAACTAAAACTAAGCCCCCCGAAATAATCATTGATCTTGATGAAATGTCAGTATTTTTACTCATTTGGTTATATGCGTAATTTTTGGATCTTGCCATTTTATTTTGAATCGTAAGCTTAATTCCCATTCCAATGTGTATTATAAATCCTAAAGCTAATACATATTGCATTGCATAAATAACAGGGTTTGTAGCCATAAAATGAGCTGCATCATTAAAAAGGTCTTTAGATGGAAATAATGTGAGTAAATTAATAACCAAATGTGTTACCAAAAAAATGATCAAAAACAAGCCTGAAAGAGCCATAATTAATTTTCTTACTATCGAGGAAAATTTCATATATAACAAACCTTTATGCAAAGGTACGACCCATATCGCACAAAAACAAGATAAATAGCTAATTCAGAATCATTTTACATAAGAAGAGTAATTTAATATCTTTGTGAAAAAAAGAATTTATGAAGTATTTGCCTATTGACTGCAGGCTATTTATTCAAAATAGATCTAATTTAATTGATAAAATTGATGATAATTCTATCTCAATTCTTAATTCAAATGACATTATGCCTACTAATTCGGATGGAACTATGCCATTTAAACAAAACAGTGATTTATTTTGGGCCACGGGGATCGATCAAGAAGAAAGTGTTCTTGCAATAATCAAAAAAAATGGTTCAGTATCTGAACTTCTTTTTGTTAAAGAAACAAATGAGCACATAGCAATTTGGGAAGGAGCCAAACTAACTAAGAGCTCAGCAACAAAAACTTCTGGAATTGAAGATGTTTTTTGGCTTTCAGAAATGGATAAAATAATTGAAAAAGAAATAGAGGGTGTTTCCACGATATATTTGAACAAGAACATACACAATAGGGCAACTAAAGTTGTACAAACACGAGATGATAGGTATAGAAATTATATTGCAGAAAAATTTCCAAAAAAAGAAATTAAAGAAATTGCCCCAATAATGCATTCTCTAAGATGCATTAAGTCAAATTTAGAAATCGAGCTCATGCAAAGAGCATGTAATATAACTGAAAAAGGGCTTAGAAGAATTTTGCCAATAATAAAGCCTGGAATAATGGAGTATGAAATTGAAGCTGAGCTAATGCATGAATTCTTGTCAAATAGATCTACTGGATTTGCTTATCAACCTATCATTGGTTCTGGGGCAAACTCTTGTGTTCTTCACTATATTGAAAACAACAAAAAATGTGAAGATGGTGATGTTTTATTAATGGATTTTGGTGCTGAATATGCAAATTATACCTCAGACCTCACAAGAACAGTGCCTGTAAATGGTGTTTTTAGCAATAGACAAAAAAATATCTATAAATCCGTGTTGAAAGTGATGAAAGAAGCAACCAATATGTTACGTCCAGGAACTGATCACAAGCAAATGCAACAAGAAGTAGTAAAAATAATGGAGGGTGAGTTAATAAAACTTAAACTTTTTGATCAACATGATGTAAAAAAACAAGATCCAAAAAACCCAATGTATAAGAAATACTTTATGCACGGAACTTCTCACTTTTTAGGTCTTGATGTACATGATGTTGGAGACACCTCATTTCCAATGAAACCAGGCATGGTTTTCACATGTGAGCCGGGAATATATATTAGAGAAGAAGGAATAGGCATTCGCTTAGAGAACGATGTTTTAGTTACATCAGGAGACCCCGACGATTTAATGAAAAACATACCAATCGAATTAGACGAGATTGAAAGCTTAATGAATGAATAAAGTTATTTAGTACTGTCCCAGCCTTGCGCTGTCAGTTTATGTGAACTTCCATCACTTGCTATAAAGCTATTTCCTTCAGACATGTCAGTTACATAGCCTACAATTGTAAAATCAGGATCTTTTTTAATTTTATCGTAATCTTTTTGTGAAATAGTAAACAAAAGCTCATAGTCTTCTCCTCCAGATAGAGCAAAAGCAATTGGATTTAACTTAAATTCAGCGGCCATGTTCATTACAGTATAATCAATAGGGATTTTTTCCTCATGTAAACACACACCAACTTTTGAAGATTTGGAAATATGTAAGGCTTCTGACGATAAGCCATCAGATATATCAATCATGGATGTAGGAACAATACTCAATTCGTCTAAAATTTTCAAATATTTTGATGGTGGCTCTGGTCTTAACTGTCTTTGAAGTGCATAGTCATGACCCGTTAAGTCTGGCTGTATCGTTGGATTATCTTTGAAAATTTCTTTTTCTCTTTGAAGGATTTGTAATCCAAAATATGCCGCGCCTAAATCACCAGTAACAACTAATAGATCATTTACATTAGCGCCCTTACGATAAGTTATTTTGCTCTTTTTTACCTGCCCTAAAATTGAAACACTAATAACAAGTCCCGATAAAGACGAAGTAGTATCGCCACCAACTAAATCTATATTGTATTTTTCACAAGCTAACTTTATTCCAGAATAAAGTTCATCTAAAGCTTCAACACTAAATCGATTTGAAACAGCAATACTGACAGTAACTTGAGTTGGAACCCCATTCATAGCACATATGTCCGAAATATTAACAGCTATTGATTTATATCCCAAATGCTTTAATGGGGTGTAGGACAAATCAAAATGAACACCCTCCACCAACATATCAGTGCTTATCAATTTAAAATTATCCTTTTCTTCTAAAACAGCACAGTCATCCCCAATTCCCATAATAGTTTGTTTGTTTTGGCATTTAAAATTTTTAGTTAATCTGTCTATTAACTTAAACTCTCCAAAAGATGAAATAGGAGTAATATTGGGCTTGTTGTCATCTATAATGTTCATAAGACAAAAGTAATTATAATTAATGAACACAGAGGCAATATGTTTTTATATAGCTTTTTTATAAAAAAACTATGCATAATCGTAATTTAGAAAGATTCTAATGATATAATTCTACTGTAATTTTGTAATTTTGCAAAAAATGTAATCCCATGATTAGCATTAGTGATTCAGCTAGAGACAGGCTTCTACAGATTATGAATAACGAAGATTCCAAAAAAGAATTTGTTCGTGTTGGGGTGGAAAGTGGTGGATGCTCGGGCTTAAGCTATAAGTTAGAATTTGATTCAAATAAAAACGAAGATGATGAATTGATAAAAGATAATCAAATTCAATTACTAGTCAACAAAAAAAGCTTTCTGTATTTAGTCGGAACAACTTTAGAATTTTCTGATGGGCTAAATGGAAAGGGATTTGTTTTTAATAATCCCAATGCGAGTAGAACTTGTGGTTGTGGAGAAAGTTTTTCACTATAGTATTCAAATTAAAATAATATGAAAGAAGAATTGTCAGAGGACGAATTATTAGAACAAGTAACCACAACTGAATATAAATATGGTTTTACTACTGAAATCGAATCAGATAAAATCGATAAAGGGTTAAATGAAGATGTTGTTAGACTCATTTCTAAAAAAAAGAATGAGCCTGAATGGATGCTAGAGTATCGCTTGAACGCATTTAAAACTTGGCAAGAAATGAATGAGCCTGACTGGGCAAACATTGATTATCCAAAGCCAGATTACCAAGATATTATATACTATGCTGCTCCAAAAGCAAAGAAAAAACTCAATAGCTTAGATGAACTTGATCCAGAACTCAAAAAAACTTTTGATAAGCTGGGAATTTCATTAAATGAACAAAAAAGGCTAGCTGGGGTTGCGGTAGATATTGTAATGGATAGCGTATCTGTTGCGACCTCTTTTAAAGACAAGTTAGCTGAGCTTGGAATAATTTTTTGCTCTATTTCTGATGCGATNAAAACACACCCAGAATTAGTAAAAAAATATTTAGGTACAGTGGTTCCAACAAGAGATAACTTCTTTTCTGCACTAAACTCTGCTGTCTTTTCAGATGGATCTTTTTGCTATATTCCAAAGGGGGTAAAATGTCCAATGGAACTTTCAACATACTTTAGAATAAATGAGGCAGGAACTGGTCAATTTGAAAGAACACTGTTAATAGCTGATGAAGGAAGCTATGTAAGCTACTTGGAGGGTTGTACTGCTCCACAAAGAGACGAAAACCAGCTGCATGCTGCTGTTGTTGAACTTATTGCAATGGACAATGCAGAGATAAAATATTCAACTGTCCAAAANTGGTANCCTGGTGATAAAGAAGGTAAGGGCGGGGTATANAACTTCGTTACCAAAAGAGGAGTTTGCCATAAAAACTCTAAGATTTCATGGACTCAAGTTGAAACAGGTTCTGCTGTTACTTGGAAATATCCTTCATGTATTTTAAAAGGAGATAATTCAATTGGAGAGTTTTTTTCAGTTGCTGTTACAAATAATCTGCAACAAGCAGATACTGGAACTAAAATGATACATTTGGGTAANAACTCTAAAAGTACAATTATTGCAAAAGGAATTTGTGCAGGTAAAAGCAATGGAAGTTACAGGGGGCTAGTTCAAATAAGCAAAGGAGCAAAAAATTCAAGAAACTTTTCTCAGTGTGATTCTTTATTAATGGGAGATAAGTGTGGCTCTCACACTTTTCCATANATTGAGGTAAAAAATAATAGCTCACAGGTTGAGCACGAAGCAACTACTTCAAAAATTGGAGAAGACCAACTGTTTTATTGCAACCAAAGAGGAATTGGAACTGAAGAAGCAATCGCACTAATTGTTAACGGATACTGTAAGGACGTGCTAAACCAATTACCAATGGAATTTGCTGTTGAAGCGCAAAAGCTTTTAGAAATTAGCCTTGAAGGTAGTGTAGGATAAAAAATTAAAAAAAATGTTAAAAATTAAAAATTTACATGCTGGCATTGAAGAAACAAAAATTCTAAAGGGCATCAACCTTGAAGTAAATGCTGGNGAAATACATGCAATAATGGGGCCNAATGGGTCTGGAAAAAGTACATTATCNGCTGTTATTGCAGGAGATGAAAATTATGAGGTAGATGAAGGAACTNTAAGTTTATATGATGAGGATTTACTTGAGCTTGACCCGGATGAGAGNGCTCACAAAGGAGTGTTTTTATCATTTCAATANCCAGTGGAAATACCTGGTATTTCCGTATCGAACTTTATGAAAGCTGCAATTAACGAAAAAAGAAAAAATTTAGGTGTAGAACCAATATCTGCAAAAGANTTGCTTCACAAAATGCGTGAAAAAATGGAGCTGCTTAACATGAAGCCAGGTTATCTGTCAAGAAACATGAACGAAGGTTTTTCAGGCGGTGAGAAAAAAAGAAATGAAATTTTTCAAATGGCAATGTTGGAGCCTAAGCTTTCGATTCTTGACGAAACCGATTCAGGNCTNGACATTGATGCCCTAAAGATTGTTGCTAATGGTGTTAATAAACTTAAAAGCAGTGAAAACGCAACCATAATTATTACTCATTATCAAAGACTGCTGAACTATATTGTTCCTGATTTTGTTCATGTTTTACACGATGGAAAAATCATTAAATCNGGTGGAAAAGAATTAGCTCACGAATTGGANGCAAAGGGTTATGATTGGGTTATTAAATAATTAATTAATGGGGTTATTAGATTCAATACAAAAACATTGTCAAGAAAATAAAATTGAAAATGAGGCTATTACTTCATTTTTNAAAGATGGTTTCCCAACGACAAAAGATGAAGAATGGAAATACACTTCTTTGAAAAAAGTAATTTCTGAGGACTATTTTATAAAGCAGGATAAAGCACAAATCTCTTCAGGAGAAATTGAAAAAAGTTCTCTAAATTTTGGNCATCAAATAATNTTTTTNAATGGAGAAATTCATAAAATGCCGCAGATTGAAGGGGTTTTAATTGAGAAAAATTCTTTTTCTAATTTAAATTTTGATGATCCAATTACAGCATTAAATGCAGGTCTAGTGGAATCTGGCTATAAAATATCCGTTAACAAAAATGTTGCAGTAGAAAAACCAATAGAGGTTCTTTTTTTAAATAAATATAATGATAAAAGTNTCTCTCAATTTAGAAGCCAAATATTTCTGGGTGAAAATGCTAATCTTAAAGTNGTTGAAAAATTTGAAAACCTTAGTAACAACAACTGCTTTGTAAATAACGTAACGGAAATTTCAATTGACAAAAATGCTAACTTAGAATTCAATAANNTACAAAACTATTCATTAAGCCAAAATACAATTGACACTACAAATGTTCAACAAAACGAAAACAGCACTTCCACAATAAACACTTTGCTTTTTGGTGGTGCTTTTACAAGAAACAACCTAAATTTTATACAAAATGGGGTTAATTGTGAAAGCAATATGAATGGAATAGTAATTTTAGATAACAATGAAATTGGTGACAACCACACTTTTGTTGATCATAAAAAAGAAAATTGCGAAAGCAATGAGCTATACAAAGGAATTTATTTGGGGAAATCAAAAGGAGTTTTTAATGGTAAAATAATGGTAAGNCCTGATGCTCAAAAAATAAATGCGTTCCAAGCCAACAACAACCTTCTACTAAGTGAAAGTTCATCTATAAATAGNAAGCCTCAATTAGAAATATATGCCGATGATGTNAAATGCAGTCATGGTTGTACAATTGGACAACTTGATGAAAATGCTTTATTCTACCTGAGAACAAGAGGCATCTCAAAAGAAGATGCAAATGCAATACTAACATTTGCATTTGCTTCTGAAGCGATGGAAAAAATTACAATACCTGAGCTCGAAACGTTAACAAAAAAGTTAATGGAAGAAAAACTTGGTGTCAACTTAAGTATCTAAACTTCATGAAAACTAGCTCTTCTAATAAATCCTTTCCAATTCTTGACATATCTGTTAATAATCAGAATCTGGTTTATTTTGATAATGCTGCTACAACTCAAAAACATCAATCTGTTGTAGATGAGATAACCAAGTTTTATCAAGAAGAAAATAGCAATATTCACAGGGGTGCTCATTTTCTAAGTCAACTATCAACCAAAAAATTTGAAGAAACAAGAGGTGCTGTTAAAAGTTTTATAAATGCAAAACATAATCATGAAATTATTTTCACCAAAGGGACAACTGAATCAATAAATCTTTTAGCTTCATGCTATTCAAAAATTTTAAAAAAAGATGATGAAATAATTGTGTCTGAAATGGAGCACCACTCAAATATGGTGCCATGGCAAATGTGCTGTGAAAGCTCTGGGGCTCAATTAAAAATAATTCCAATAACCACAAATGGTGAATTAGATTACGAAGAATTTGAAAAAATTATTTCTAAAAAAACAAAATTAGTTGCAATAACGCACGTCTCAAACAGCCTAGGAACAATTAATTCAGTTGAAAAAATAATTCAGGTAAGCCACAATTATTCTTCCGAAGTACTCATTGATGGTGCCCAAGCTGCAGCTCATGTAAATATTGATGTCCAAAAACTTGATGTAGATTATTATTGTTTTTCAGCACATAAACTTTATGGCCCAACAGGAGTTGGGGTACTATACGGTAAAGAAAAATTACTAAATCATTTGCCCCCATATCAAGGTGGTGGTGAGATGATTCAAGAAGTTACACTTGAAAAATCCACTTATGCATGTCTTCCNCACAAATTTGAGGCTGGAACACCAAATATTGCTGGAGTAATTGCTTTTAAAAAATCTATCGATTTTTTAAAAAAAACAAAGGTTGAAAAAATCAAAGAACATGAAGATCGCTTACTTAATTATGCAACTGAAAAATTAAAAAAAATTAAAGGTCTGCAAATTATTGGAACATCAAAAAACAAATCAGCTATAATTTCATTTACATTAGAGAACATACACCATTACGATCTCGGTTTAATTTTAGATAAAATGGGCGTCGCTATTAGAACTGGACACCATTGTACTCAACCGGTAATGAAAAAATTTAAAATTCCAGGAACATCTAGAATATCATTTGCATATTACAACACAAAACAAGAAATTGATTATTTTATAACTTCCTTAAAAAAAGCAATAAAAATGCTTTCATAGTATGAAAAGTATTGATGAAATTGAATACGAAATAATTGATGAATTTGCAATGTTCGACACATGGATAGACAAATATGACTATCTCATTGACCTTGGCAAATCTCTTGAAAAGCTTGATAATAAATATAAAACAAAGGAAAATATTATAGTAGGGTGTCAATCTCAAGTATGGCTTCACGCAGATAATAATTGTGGTCTAATTAAATACTCTGCAGATAGTGATGCGATAATGACAAAAGGAATAATTGCTCTGTTGATTCGTGCCCTATCAAACCAAAAAGCAGAAAATATAATGGCAGCCAAACTTGATTTTATTAAAAAAATTGGTTTAGACGAGCAGCTTTCACAAACTAGAGCAAATGGCTTACAGTCAATGATTAAACAAATGAAAATTTATGCACTAGCGTATAATAAAAACAAAAATGCCTGAAGAATTAATTAAAAAATTAGGAGGAGAAATAATTGAAGAAATTTGTAAAATTTACGATCCAGAAATACCTGTAAATATATATGAGCTTGGGTTAATTTATGACGTAAAGATAAGTGACACATTTGATGTTTTAATTGAAATGACNCTTACCTCTCCCAACTGTCCTGTTGCAGAAAGCCTACCTCTTGAGGTTGAAGAAAAAGTGGCAGCACTAGAAAACATTAATGATGTAAAAGTAAATATTGTATTTGAGCCCCCTTGGACAAAGGAAATGATGAGTGAAGAAGCAAAGTTAGANCTTGGTATGCTATGATTGAAAAAGAAATTGTAAACAGAGTGGCAAAACTTGATGTGATAAACATTAATTTATCAGACTATGCCCCAAAAAATGAAATCGTTGAATTAGACTTAAAACAATTTTTGTTTAAAGAATTAATTTTAAAAGAAAAAGAGTTTAGAGAAGGGGTAAAAAGTTTTAATTTTGAGATTTACAGAGATAAAATAGTTGCTTTGTTCTGTAGTTCAGATACTATTGTTCCAATGTGGGCATACATGCTTATTACTACATATTTAACTGATGTAGGTGCAACAGTAAGTCATGGAAATAAAAAAGAAGTACTCCAGTCAGTTCTGTTAAATAATATTAAATTATTAGATGAAACTGAGTTTAAAAATAAAAGAGTTTTGGTTAACGGTTGCGGTAAAATTAAGCTTAGTGAAAGCTTATTTATTGCTATAACCAAAAAACTACAACCACAAGTAAAAAGTTTAATGTTTGGAGAAGCCTGCTCGGCTGTTCCTATTTACAAAAAAAGAAAATGAATCCAAGAATACATAAAATCAACGAAAATTTAATTCCTTANAGAGAAGANATCACAAACCATCCTATTTATAAAAGTTTAAAAAATGTGGAAGATATTGCTGTTCTTATGGAACATCATGTGTATGCGGTGTGGGACTTCATGTCTTTACTTAAAGCTCTTCAGTCGCAGCTTACTTGTACAAGCTCACCATGGAAGCCTGTTGGAGACAGTAATGTTCGAAGATTGATCAACAGTATTGTTTTGGAGGAAGAGAGTGATGTTGATGCTAATGACAACCCTTCATCACATTATGAAATGTATATAGATGCTATGAAACAGTGTGGAGCAAACACTGAACCAATTGAGAGATTTGTTGCAAAAGTAAGTAAAGACAATATTCCTTCGGTAAGTAATGCTATAGATCATTTTTTAAGCACAACCTTTGATGTAATCAATAGCAAAGAACCTCATAAAATTGCATCAGCATTTACATTTGGAAGAGAGGATTTAATTCCAGATATGTTCACTGCTATTGTTGACGAATATAATACAGAAAATAATCTAGATAAATTTGTGTATTATCTTGAAAGACACATTGAATTAGATGGAGGTGATCACGGTCCTTTGGCTCTAGAGCTAATAAGCAATCTATGTGGGAATGATGAAAAAAAATGGAAAGAAGTTGAAGAAACTGCTATTGCTTCACTCATAGCAAGAAAAAAATTATGGGACGAAGTTAGCTCTAAGCTCAGATAAAAAAAAATTTACCTCTCTATCGCTTTTTAAAATTTTGATAGGCTTAATGTGCTTTTGCTTTTCCAGCATTGAATAAGTGTTTGCTCGGTTGATATTATTAAACATAAATACAAATTTCAAAAAAGAAATATCAAAGGTTTCTACACACCCACTTGCCATATCTGATCGTTTAGCTCCATTATATTTAATTATTCTTTTTAAAACTCTATAACAACATCTCAAACTAGAATAATCTAAATATATAATTGCATCAGCTCTTAAAAATCGCAGATTAAATGATTCTGCATAATTGCCGTCCATTACCCATAACTTTCTTTTTAATAAATCTTGCAGCACTTTGTTCCATTGATGTTTTTTGGGTTCTTTCCAGTTTGGCTTATGATAAAATGCATCTAAATGAATAATCGGTAGATCTAAGATTTTAGCTATTTTTTTTGAAAGTGTTGTTTTGCCAGATCCTGGACAGCCAATTACCAAAATTCGATTTGCTTGGCTAATCCTCATGTGTTTTTGAAGAATTAGCAATCAGTTGGTTAATAGTGTTTAGTTCAGACTTGGTAAAATACCTGTACTCGCCAACCCTTAGGTCTAGTTCAATGTTCATTATCCTTATTCTTTTTAATGAAATTACTCTATAATCTAAATACTCGCACATCCTACGAATTTGCCTATTTAGCCCCTGAGTTAAAATTATTTTAAATGTTTTTTTTCCTGTTTGTTTTACAAAACACTTATTTGTAATCTTGTCTAAAACAGGTACGCCATTCCCCATTAATTTTATAAAATCTTTTGTTATTGGCTTATTAACCTCAACCAAGTACTCTTTTTCATGTTTATTATTGGCTCTTAATATTTTATTTACAATATCACCATCATTTGTTAAAAAAATAAGCCCCTCTGATGGCTTGTCTAAACGGCCAATTGGAAATATTCTGGTTGGATAATTTATATAGTCAATAATATTATTTTTTTCTCTTTTTGTATCAGTGGTACACACTACTCCTACAGGCTTATTAAAGGCTAAATAAATTTTCTCTTTGTCATTTTTAGTAAAAACTAATTTATTTTCTACCTTAATTTCCTCTTCACCACTAACCTTTTGACCCATTACAGCTAATTCTCCATTAATAGATATTTTCCCCTTTTCAATTAAACTATCTGCCATTCTTCTTGAGCAAAAGCCTATTTCACTCAAATATTTATTGATTCTAGTTAATTTAACATCAGCCATAGTTCACAAAAATAAAGCAAACTTTAAATATTTAAATTTTTATACTGCAATTAAATTTAAAGTATCTTTGCCAAATTAAAGATTTTGAANATGAAATTCATTTTTTCCTTTCTANTNATNATTAGNATAAGCGCTAAAAGCCTACTAGCTGATGAAGGTATGTGGATGCCCAATTTAATCAAACAGCTCAATGAAGGCGAAATGCAAAATAGAGGCCTAAAGTTATCTGCAGAACAAATTTATAGCATTAACAACTCTTCTTTAAAAGACGCAATTGTAGCTCTAAATGGAGGCAGTTGCTCGGCTGAAATGATATCGAATGAGGGATTGATGCTAACAAATCATCATTGTGTTGATGATGTCATTCAAGGTCACTCGACTCTTGAAAACAACTACTTTGAAAATGGTTTTTGGGCAATGAGTAANTCGGAAGAAATTAGAAATGAAGGCATGACTGCAANCTTTCTCATTGGGATAAAAAATGTAACTTATTTGTTCAAAGACAGNTTAAGCGATACCCTTTCGGANAATGAAAGAAGTCAAATTATTTCAAAAATTTCAAGAAAAATCGTAAAAGAAACTAAAGATAGNACCTCATATTCAGCAAGAGTAAGATCATTTTATTCTGGTAACGAATTNTATTTAATAACATATCAGACATTTANAGACGTGAGGCTTGTCGGTGCCCCACCAGCTTCAATAGGCAAATTTGGCGGAGATACCGATAATTGGATGTGGCCTCGTCACACTGGAGATTTTGCATTACTTAGAATTTATATGGCGCCAGATGGTTCTCCGGCAGAATATTCTGTTGATAATATACCATATGTTCCTAAACATCATCTGCCTGTACAACTTGATGGAGTTGAAAACAAAGACTATACAATGATAATGGGCTATCCAGGAAGAACTAATAGGTATCTCACTTCTTTTGGAATAAAAGAAGCCTTNCAAATNACATATCCAGAGATAATTAAAATTAGAACCAAAAAAATAGATATTATTAAAAATGAAATGGCAAATGACGAAACTATNGANCTTCAATATGCAGCCAAAGTTTTTAATGTTTCTAATTATTGGAAAAAACTAATTGGNCAATCCAAAGCTTTGAAAAAAATGAAGGTTTATGATGAAAAATTAAAGATTGAAAATNAATTTAGAGNATGGGTNGAATCAAATGAAAATAACAAAATTAAATACGGNAATGTATTAGANTCACTTNAAGAATCATATGAAAGAAACAAAAAAATAGCATTAAATAGNACATACTTAACTGAAACAATTTTTCAAGGCTCTGAAATTTTGTCNTTTTCTTACACAATGAAAAATAGAATTAACTCTNTTGCAAAAAATGGTGANGNAAGAACNGAAGANATAAGAAAACTTAAAAAAATTGCTAAAGAATTTTATAAGAATTATAATGCCAAAGTTGATCAAAAGGTTCTTNCAGCAATGNTAGAGATGTATTATTATAATGTGCCCAAANCACAACATGCCTCAGTATTCAAAAAAATCGAAAACCAGTTATTTGGCANAAAAAAACTTGATTTTAACTACTATAGTAAAAGTATNTTTAACANATCATATTTTTCAAGCCAAGAAAAGTGCTTAAATTTTTTAAAGAATCCAAGCAAAAGTTTAATTGAAAAAGACCCAGCATATGTTCTGTTTAATTCTATTTATCAAAAGTATTTAAATGAAATTTATCCAACTAGAAAAAATATTCGCGATNAAATGAGAAAAGGAAACCGTCTTTTTGTTGCTGGACTGAGAGAGATGGATACAACAAAAACATTTTACCCTGATGCAAATTCCACAATGCGAGTTACTTTTGGTAATGTTGGCGACTATTATCCACAAGAGGCTGTGTTTTTTGATTACTACACAACATTATCTGGCGTTATTAGTAAAGAGGACTCCACAAACAGCGAATTTATAGTTCCGCAAAAACTAAAAGATCTTGAGAGAATTAAAGATTATGGAAAATATGCGGACCAAGACGGTGTTTTACGAGTAAACTTTATTTCAAACAATGATATAACCGGTGGCAATTCTGGCTCTCCAGTTATTAATGCGTGGGGAGAAATTGTTGGTACAACATTTGATGGAAACTGGGAAGCAATGAGCGGGGACATTGCATTTGAAAAAGATATTCAAAGAGCAATATCTGTCGACATCAGATACATAATGTTTATAATTGATAAATATGCTAATGCCGGTTATTTGATTGACGAAATGACTATAGCCCCTAGTAGAAAAGAGCCTACTGAAGAAGCCGGAAACTAGTAAGCTCTCGATTTATCACCTTCAATAAAGTTAATAAAGGCTTTTGTAACCACCNTATTTCCGCCAGGTGTTGGATAGTCACCAGTAAANTACCAATCGCCTTTNTGATTAGGACATGAAANNTGTAAGTCTTCTATGCTTTGGTATATAATTTTGACTTCNGCAACAACTTCTTTAGGTTTTAATATTTCACTAATTTTAAGAGAAATTTGTTCTGCTGTAAATGGCCTATAAATTTCTTTGACATAATTTACCATTTTCTCTTTTGGTAAATTTATTTGTGCCTTACAATTTTCATAAACCTCATCAATTATGTGTTGTTTNTTNTTTTCTTTTANTAGNNCNATTGCCGCTTGAAAGGCAACAAAATCCCCNAGTATAGCCATGTCAATNCCATAACAATCNGGNTATCTAATTTGTGGNGCTGATGAAACTACTATAATTTTTTTAGGGCCGAGTCTATCNAGAATTCTAATTATGGATTGTTTTAATGTAGTACCCCTTACNATACTGTCGTCAATCATAACNAAATTATCTGAAGATTTTACCTTGCCGTATGTAATATCATATACATGATCAACCAAATCATCTCNATTTACATCCGATGTAATAAAGGTTCTTAATTTAGCGTCTTTGATTGCTATTTTTTCTGCTCTTGGGCTGATATTCATTATTTTATTAATTTGATCAGCTGGAGGGTCATTACCTAATAATTTAATTTTTTCAATTTTTACATTATTTAAATAATGAGCCGCCTCTTGAACCATTCCAAAATAAGATACTTCAGCGGTATTTGGTATATATGAAA